>NZ_JAKUDW010000058.1:0-32582 GCF_022662595.1 Bacillus cereus group sp. BfR-BA-01524
ATATTCGAATCGATTAGAAAGTAGCTTCAATACGGCATGTGAAGAAATGTATCAATTTGAAGAAATCGCAAAGGAAATTGATATCGTTCATTTTTGCGGTATTACACTTGCGATGAATGATACTGTGCGTCATCATATGAAATCTTTAGCGAGAGCAGTTAAAGAAAACGGAGGAACCGTCGTTTTTGATTGTAATTATCGTCCCTCACTTTGGGGAGAAGACGGATATGAACAGGCAAAACCGCATTATGAAGAAATGCTAGGACTTGCTAATATCGTTATGATGAATGAAAAAGATGCGATGTTCGTTCTTGGGATGAAAACAAAAGAGACGGAGCGTGAGGCGCAGCTGCTGGATCTCATTCCAAAGGTAGCTGAAACGTATCATATCGCTACAATCGCTGGTACTCATCGCTCTATTAACAGTGATAATACACATTCGCTTCGCGGGTTTATATGTAAAGATGGTTCGTTCACTTTTGCAAAAACACTTACGTTTTCTGTATATGATAGAATAGGTGCTGGAGATGCTTATACGAGCGGAATTATTCATGGCGAGATAAAAGAGTTTGCACCAGAGAAAGCTGTTTCATTTGCGTCAGCAGCTGGAATGCTAGCACATACAATCGTCGGTGATACGCCAATTTCATCAGAGAAAGATATACTTCGGGCGATGACGGCATCAGTAGGTGATGTAGAAAGGTAGTGGGTGTAACAGTGAACGTAACGAGGAAAAAAGGACCATTATATTTACAAATAAAAAATATTATTCGTGATCGAATATTGCATGGCGTATATGCGATTCATACGAATATTCCTTCAGAACCGCAATTAGAAGAAGAGTTCAAAGTTAGTAAGATTACAGTGCGTAATGCGATTAAAGAACTCGCTCAAGAAGGATATTTGGAAAAGAAGAGCGGCAAAGGAACGAAAGTGATTCGTAATACTTCTGCGACAAAACTGTCAAAGGGTAAGAAATTTACAGAAGTGTTAGTGGAAGAAGGATATAAAGTACAAAAGAAATTATTAAAAGCAGAAATCGTTCATAATGAGGAAGGAACAGTGCCGTTTCGATTATTCGGTAAAGAGAGTTTTCGTATCGAGCGCCTATATATGTTAAATGATACGCCGTACATTCATTATACGCACTATTTCTCAGCTCAAATGGCAAGTACAGATTTATCGGACTTTGATTTACAATCGCTTTACGATTTAGTTGAGGACCGAGGTATACATTTAGAAAACTTCAGAGATGAATTCGCAGTTGGACTTGCGCCTAATTTCGTTGCAGAAGCGCTAGGTGAAAAAGAGGGAACAGCGTTATTAAAACGCATGCGCTATTCTTACGATGAAGTTGGCGAAGTAATTGAATATAGCGAAGGCTACTACAATACAGAAATGCAGCATTATGTAGTTAATTATGACGTATAAAAAAGAGGGGATGTTCCCTCTTTTTTTATAAAGTGAAACTTTAATCAGTGGAGGAGGGCATCACCCACTGATCACCAATAGGGGTAAAAGTAAGGGGAATGAGAGATGGATATATACTTATTAATCGTCACGTTACTTGCGATCACAATTGTTATTTTAGGGGTATCATGGTGGAAATGGCATGCATTTATTAGTTTAACAGTTGCGAGTTTGTTTTTAGCTATTATGTCTGGACTGAACTTAACGAAAATAGTCACTGCCTATGAAACTGGTGTTGGTAGTGTACTAGGGCATTTAGTTGGTATTTTGGCACTTGGGACTATACTCGGGAAAATGATGTCTGATTCAGGAGCAGGCATGCAAGTTGCAGATTTCTTTATTCGATTTTTCGGCGTAAAAAAATTACCTTGGGCTATGTTATTTGCAGGGTTTGTTATAGGGATTCCCGTCTTTTTTGAAGTAGGGATTGTCATTTTATTACCACTTGTTATTTCAATTCGAAAAACGACGAAGCAAAACATATTATTAATTGCTTTACCTGTTATTGCGGGATTATCTATCGTACATGGGCTAGTACCTCCGCATCCAGGTGCCATGACTGCAATCGGTATTTATAACGCGAACTTAGGAAAGGTACTTTTATATTCATTAATTATCGCGTTACCAACGGCTATTATAGCAGGGCCAATATTTGCAAAGTGGGTACATAAGAGGGTTATACCTGAAAATGAACCGGAGCTTGTTCGAGTTACGACAGTATCAACTGATTTGCCAAGTCGTAAAGTTTCATTCTTTATTATTTTATTACCAGTTGTATTGATGATTTTATCAGTAGTTGCACCATATATTTCATTACCGAAAAAAATGACTGAATTTTTCGTGTTTATAGGAAGTCCAGTAATCGCCTTACTTATTTCATGTTTCGCAGCATTTTATTTACTTGGAATAAGACAAGGAATTAATAAAAAGATGATTAAAAAATTAACAGATGAAAGTTTATTGCCTGTCGGTTCCATTATTTTAATAATTGGTGCAGGCGGTGGATTTAAACAAATATTAATTGAAAGCGGCGTTGGAACGGCCATTGCACAAATGGCAGAACATATTTCGTTATCACCAATTGTATTAGCTTTCATGGTAGCTGGATTAATTCGAATTGCAACAGGTTCAGCGACAGTCGCACTAACGACAGCGGCAGGGATTGTTTCACCGGTTATTCAGCACATGTCTGGTGTGAATTTAGAGCTTCTCGTTATTGCAACCGGTGCAGGTTCATTAATGTTTTCTCACGTAAATGATGCGGGGTTCTGGCTTGTAAAAGAGTATTTAGGTTTGACGGTGAAGGAAACGTTTAAAACGTGGACGGTGCTGGAAACATTGTTATCATTTATTGCATTCGGTTTTGCCCTTTTGTTGAATATGTTTCTTTAAAAGATACCTGAATAGGTATCTTTTTTTTGATTAAGCCTAATTTCTAAAACAAGCCCGTTTTTAGGTAAGCCAAGCTTCCTATTCGCCCTGAAAACATAATATAAATGGAATCCCCTCATTTAGAACAAGAGGAACTTGTTATGAATGATACTAAAGGAGGAATAGGGTAATGAGCGAAAAGTGTGAACACAGACATGATGATTGTAACCGCAGACATGGTTGCGGAGGCGGTTTTGCGCTTCTAATCGTATTGTTTATTTTATTAATTATCATCGGTGCTAGCTGCTTCGGCGGAGGCGGCGGTTGTGGCTATGGTGGTTACGGCGGTTACGCAGGCGGCTATGGTGGATATTGCTGCTAATTATTAAAAACTATTGAAAATGGCCTTGTGCAATACGCACAAGGCCATTTTATTCATATTTTTATATGCTGTGATAATTTATTAATGTACAGAGAACGGATTAAGAAGAAGAAAATAATCTCGATAATCCCGAAAAAGGTGAGTACGATACATGTCTCTTTTAGTAAGGAGAAAGAAAACATACTTTGTAAAAACTTAACCGCAAATAATGTGTGAACACCAGAAACGATGTAAGGAACGAAAAATAAAATTCCTAATTGAATCGTTGCAGAGCGAAACATTTCTGATTCAGTTAAGCCAAGCTTTGTAATCGTAATATACTTTTGTCTTTCAGTTGTTAAGTCATTATACATACGGAAATATAAAACACTAGCTGCTCCGATAAAGAAAATAAAGCCGAGAAATGCCCAAATAAAGAATTGAGCGACTGCATTTCCTTTACTATGAACGAGTTCATCCGTAGCTGTATAAATATAAAATGGTTTAATGAAATCTTCTTCATTTTTATGTGCTTCATACAAGGTTTCTGCATCGTGATCTAAGCTTTTTAATATATTTTTTGTTGGGACAATTGCATTTTCCCAATTTGCCACGAAGTAGTTATAGACTGTAATTGTTTCAATATGAGGAATCATATTTTCAATTACTTCATCTTGCATCACAATTAAGTGAGGTAATGCAAAGGGAGGCTCAATTCCTCTATTAATAAAACCTTTAATTTGAAATTCCTTTTTATTAGAGCCAAGTGTAATTGTGTTCTGCTTCGCAAATGGGTTAGACACGAGATTTAATAACGCTGGTGAATAGCGAGAAATATTATAAACTTGTGAAGAATCGAGAGTGATTTTTGGTCTGTTTAATTGCTGTGCTATTGCGTTATAATCACTCATTTTCATAATGGCAATTGATTCTTTTAAAGCTGTATCTTTTAAAACGGTAAACTTATATTTGTCATATTGAAAATTAGCATTTGTAAGTTCAGTTTCAATCGTAGTAATATGCTTTTGTTCAAATGCATTAACACCTTCTGATGTATAGGTGAATGGTATTGGATATCGTTCTAGTATGGGTGCTTTCGTATTATTGTTTGCAGCAAATAACCCGATAATAATTGTAAATGCAAGTGCAGATAGCATAGAAACAATAAAGAGTACATTAATATTACTGCGTGTACGAGAAACTAAATCTGAAATCCATAACATATTTATTTGTTTTAAGTAAAACTTTCTTCGTTTCTTTAAAATATAGATAAAGAGAAGAAATGTTTGTGAAAAAAATAAATACGTCCCAATCACTACAAGCGGTAAAATAGATAGCATAATTAAGAATACAGATCCATTTTGTGCATTTTTTTCCGTTATGTAGCCTTGCGGATAACCGGCAATATAATAACATAGTCCTAAACAAGTTAAAGCAAATAGTGAAATGAGTATAGATGGTTTTTTTTCGCTCTTCTCTTTGTTAACGCCCTTAATAAGCTTCGTTGTTTTTCGAGTACGAATAAACATTGGTGTAAATGTAGAAACGATTAAAAATAAAATGATAAACGTTACGGTTGTAACGATAATCGCTTCTGTTGGCCAATATAAATAGAGACCTTTCGCACTTGTTAATTTCGAAGTGACTAATAAGAAAAAGTTAGAAAATACAAGTCCACCTTGAATGCCGATAAAGATAGATAATATCCCAATTATCATGTTTTCGGTAAATAACAATCTTTTTAATTGTCTCTGTGAGATACCAAGAATAGTGAGTATCCCGAATTGCTGCTTCCGAACATTTAAAAATGTTCCAATTGAATATAAGAGAAAGAAGAACGAGAACATAACGATCACAAGCTGTGCTGTACTAGCTAAGTTCATTAGAGGATCACGTTCTTGAAAGCTTTGTACACTCTGTAAGCGTGGATGATACGCGTATACAGTAAATGAAAAGAAAACCATGATAGAAAACGCACTACTTACAAAGTAGGCGAAATATGCTTTTGAATTACGTGAGACATTTTTAAATGCGAATTGCCAAAACGTCATCCACGTCTGCCTCCTAATAAGGCTAGAACATCTAATATTTCTTGATAAAACTTCTCGCGATATAATCCGCGGTGCAGTTCATTGTAAAGCTCTCCATCTTTAATGAAAATAACACGGTTACAATAACTTGCCGCAAACGGATCGTGCGTAACCATTAAAATCGTTGCATCTTCTTCTTTGTTTAATTTCGTAAATAACTCCATTACGTCAATTGCTGCTTTCGAATCTAGGTTCCCTGTCGGTTCATCGGCTAGTAAGAGAGAAGGGTGATGAATAACAGCACGAGCTACTGCAGTACGCTGTGCTTGTCCTCCAGAAACTTCAAAAATACGTTTGTCCAAAATATGATCAATTCCAAGCTTTTTTGAAATGTTATCAAGCTTTTCGTCCATTTCCTTTAATGGAACATTATCTAATGTTAAAGGTAGTACGATATTTTCACCGATTGTGAGTGTATCTAGTAGGTTAAAGTTTTGGAAAACAAATCCTAACTCTTGGCGGCGGAAAATAGCTAACTTCTCTCTACGAAATGTGTGTGGTTTTTTGCCGTTAATAACGACGTCACCAGAAGTAGGAGAATCAATTGTAGAAATAACGTTTAAAAATGTAGATTTTCCGCTACCAGATGGTCCCATAATGGCAACGAATTCACCTTTATCTACGTGTAAATTTATATTTTTTAAAGCAGTATGAGGGACTTTTCCCTCATACACTTTTGAGACATTTTTTATGTGTAATACTTCTTCCATAATAATCACCTTTCTAATTTGAAAACTTAATATGTTGTGATAATTTTTGCATATAAAAGGAACGAATTAAAAGGAAAAATAAAATTTCAACTGTTCCAAAAATCAACAGTACGACTGTAATCTCAGCGAAGAACGAGAGATGTAAAACTTCTTGTAGCATCTTTGTCGCAAACATCGTATGGATTGATGCCATAATGTAAGGCACGAAGAAAAGAATCGCAAGCTGAATTGTCGCTGAACGTTTCATTTCAGTTTCAGTTAAGCCAATTTTCGTAATCGTTATATATTTTTCTTGCTCATTTGTTAAATCTGTATACATTCGGAAGTAAAGAACACTACCAGCACCGATAAAGAAAATAACACCTAAGAAAGTACCAATTAAG
The DNA here is from genome assembly GCF_022662595.1 of Bacillus cereus group sp. BfR-BA-01524. Lineage (NCBI taxonomy): Bacteria > Bacillati > Bacillota > Bacilli > Caryophanales > Bacillaceae > Bacillus > Bacillus cereus group sp. BfR-BA-01524. The sequence continues at coordinate 6,386 of NZ_JAKUDW010000058.1, forward strand.
AAGAATGAAGCGACATTTAGTTTTGTTGTGTATAGAGAATCGCTTGCTTCACTTGCATGGAAAGGTGGGTGTTCTGCTTGAATTGCTGCATTGTCGTTATTGATTTTTATGATAAACGATGAACCGATATTATGTGCTTTTTCCCAATCTGTAACTTTGAAGTTATATACACTCATTTGTTTGGAAACGGTGGATAAGGCTTCTACATTTTCATCAGATAGTATGAGTAATTGGTATATTAAGCTGTTTGGGAATGGGCTATAACTTTTATATTCTTTCACTTGTAGTTGTAAATTGTTTTGAGTAAGTGTAAGAGTATTTTTCTTGTCTTCATTGTGAAGTGTTCCAATAACTTGATCATCTAAGTCTTTCATAAGAATATAAGATTCATTCTTATTCACCGTGAGTTTTTCCCAATTTAACGCCCTAGCAAGTACATTATAGTCACTTTGTTTAATTGCGTAATAGAGCTGCGTGTTATCTTCAGCCGAAGATACTTCATATATATCCGTTTTAAATTTCGTATAAGTAAAATGCTCTTCATTAAATTTCTGCTCTAACCAGTTTAAATGTTCATCAGCTAATGTATTTTCAGTATGTGATAAATACGTAAACGGGAAAGGGTTTTGTCTAATTGCATCAAACTTTGTAAATTTCCCAAAACCGTATAAGAATGTAATCATTGTAAAAGCGAGTGTTGATAGCATCGCTACAATAAAAAGCATGTTAATGTTTGTCCGAATGCGCGCTGCTAAATCCGAAATCCAAAGCATATTAATTCGTTTCATATAAAACGTTCTTCGCATTTTTAAAATACGAATAAGTAAAAAACTAATTTGTGAAAAGAAAAAGTATGTTCCAGCTGCAATAAGCGATGGAATGACAAGTATACTAGAGAAGGCATATAAAAGCCCAATGATATCGCCTAACGACATAAAATATAATGGATTGGATTCTAATACATATCCAGTTATTAAACATGCCGCACCAAATAGAGAGACGAGTACGGATGCTTTTTTTTCTTTTTGTTGTTTTCCTTCTTTTAAAAGGCGTACGGCTTTTCTCGTACGAATGAGCATCGGTGTAAAAGATGATACGAGAATGAAGAGCCCAAGAAAGATGATGATAGTTAAAACGATAGCACTTGTAGGCGGATATAAATATAAACCAGGTACGTGTGTAATTTTGGCGGTAACTAATAAAAAGAACTGTGAAAAGACGACTCCAAGTTGAATGCCAAAAAATATAGAAAGAGCACCAATTAACATATTTTCTATAAATATGAGTCGTTTTAATTGTTTTTGAGATATGCCAAGTACTGTTAAAATCCCGAACTGTTTTTTTCGTACTTTTAAAAACGTACCGATGGAATACAGTAAAAAGAAAAATGAAAAGAACACAATGACAACTTCTGAAATTGTCATTAATATGTTCAGAGAATAATTCACGTCTGTCATATGCAATTTAGGATGAAATAAATAAACTGCAAATGAGAAAAAGATTGCGATGGAGAACGCACTGCTTACAAAATAGGCGAAATAAGCTCTGGCGTTCCGCGTCACGTTTTTAAATGCAAACTGCCAAAATGTCATTCACCTAGCCTCCTAATGGGGTGAAGATGAGAAGAGCATAAGAAATACTCTTTTCATCAAGTTTGTTTTAAATATTTTGTCCACTCGTGTACTGTGATAATTTTTGCATATAAAGTGAACGAATAAATAAGAAAAATACGATTTCAACGAATCCAAAAATAATAAGAACGGCTGAAACTTCTTTGAACAGAGATAAACCAATTACATCTTGTAGCATTTTTGTTGCGAACATTGTATGAATGGATGCCATAATGTACGGAATGAAAAATAAAATACTAAGTTGAATGGTTGCAGATCGTTTCATCTCTGTATCTGTTACACCGATTTTAGAAATCGTTATATATTTCTCTTGTTCGTTCGTCAAATCCGTATACATTCTGAAGTAAAGAACGCTACCAGCTCCAATGAAGAAGATAACTCCTAAAAATGTCCCAATTAGGAAGAATGCAGCACTGCCTGATGTTATTCTATATAAAGAGTTTGCCGATTCAAAGTAGTGAATGAGAGGCCCTTCATGTTGGAAATTATCTCGATCTTTTTGTACTTTTTTCATAAAATTATCAGCAATTTTATATGTCTGTTCCCAGTTTTGAATTTTGTAATTGTATGCTGACATATGCTTTACGGCGCTAGGTAAGTTATTTACGATAACATCAGGCAAAACTATCGTTTGATATGAAAAGCCAGCTGGAATTGCATTCACATACTCATAGCCTTTTACTCGTAATTTCGTATTTGTACTAGAGAGTGTAATGTAATCTCTTTTGTAGCTTTGCTCAAATTCGTTGAATATGGTGATATAAGATGTCCCTGTTAACACATATGCTTCGTTATCATCCATAAATAGTTGTTTCATTCGTAAAGAATTCGCAAGTTTGTTATAGTCACTTTGCTTAATTGCGTATACATCATTAAAAATGGCTACATCTTTATCTTCTTTTAGTGGTGTTTCATATATATCAGCTTTTATTTTCTTATAAGAGAAATGCTCTTTTTGTAATTGTTGCTCAAGCCAATTTAAATGCTCTGTAACAAAAGGGTTGGCATCATAAGAAAAATAAGAAATTGGGAAAGGAGAAGTTCTATTAACTTCTAGCTTAATAAATTTCCCGAATCCATATAGAAACGTAATCATTGTGAAAGCGATAGTAGATAGCATCGCTACAATAAAAAGCATATTAATATTCGTTCGAATACGGCTTGCTAAATCTGAAACCCAAAGCATATTAATCCGTTTCATATAAAATTTTCTTCTTTTCTTTAGAATATAAATGAGTAAGAAGCTAATTTGAGAAAAGAAAAAATATGTTCCGATTGTAACAAGCGTTGGGATAACGAAAATACTTGAGACCATATATATAACACCGATTTGCGGGCTTACTGATACGAAATATTTAGGATTTCCAGCTAACGCATAACCACCAAATAAACAGATCGCACCAAAGAAAGAAACAAGTATGGATGGTTTTCTTTCTTTTTGTTTTCCAACATTGGTTTTTAAAAGGTGTACCGCTTTTTTTGTACGAATAAGCATTGGTGTGAATGCAGATACAATGATAAAAAGACTAAGGAAAACAATGGTTGTTAAAATAAACGCGTTAGTAGGACCGTATAAATATATTCCTGGAACATGCGTAAGTTTGGCTGTTACTAATAAGAAAAATTGCGAAAAAACAACTCCAAACTGCATACCGAAAAAGATAGATGAAATCCCGATTAACATATTTTCCATGAAGACGAGACGGTGTAATTGTTTTCTCGATATTCCTAAAATGGTTAAAATCCCAAATTGTTTTTTTCTAACTTTTAAAAAAGTACCAATGGAATATAGTAAAAAGAAGAAAGAGAAAAATACAATTACTACTTCTGAAAATATCATTAATCCTGAAATTTCAGAAGTCATGCCAAAGTTTTGTAGTTTCGGATGGAATAAGTAAACAGCAAACGAAAAGAACACAGCAATGGAAAAGGAGCTACTTACAAAGTAAGCAAAATAAGCTCTTGAGTTGCGCGTGACGTTTTTAAATGCAAATTGCCAAAATGTCATAGATTATACCTCCGGCTAGAAGATATAGAAGTAGTTGTATTGCAAAAAATGTATGAGAGTGAGTTCTCATACATTTTGCTTGCATATGTTACGATCATGCTTCGGTCACCTTCTCCGTATGTTCTGCCTGATTATTTGCAGCGTTGTGGAAGATGATTTTAATCGTCGTTCCTTTACCAACTTCAGAATTTAGTTTGACAGAGTGACCTAAATAATCACAAATTTTACTTACAATATAAAGCCCCATACCAGTAGATTCTCCGAATGCGCGACCGTTTTTCCCAGTGTAAAACGGTTCAAATACTCTTCGAATATCTTCTTGCGGAATACCAACACCTTCATCACGAACTTCTAAAATAATATCTTTTCCGTTTCGGTAAGCAGATAAGAAAACTTTCTTTCCGCGCTCACCAGAGTAACGAACAGCATTTGTCATTAACTGATAGATGATAAATTTTAGCCATTTCGCATCAGAAGCAACTTTTAAATCAGAATGGACTTCTAAAACAGGGAAGACACCATTACGAATGAATAGTTCTTTTAATCCGTTAATATTTTTTGTTACCGTATCTTTTAATGAAATCGTCTCGACATGGAAATCTTCATGGAAGTTATTTAACCTAGCCATGTATAAAGCCATATCAAGCCCTTGGTTTAGACGCTCTAATTCTTTTTTAAACTTTGGAATTAAATGCTCGTCTTCCATTTCTAGCACCATAAGCTGCATAACAGAAACAGGTGTCTTCATTTGATGTACCCAATGGTTAATGAATAATTGATGTTCTTGTTGTTTTACTTCATACGATTGCAGTTCTTTTTGGAAGAGGCGGTACTGCGTACGCACGAGTTCATTGACACCGTGAGGCATCGGAGCAGTCGCTCTTTCAATAAACGCATCTTCCATTTTTTCTGGTTGCTCACTTAATCTATGGTACATTCTACGATTGCGAACGTAACGATAAGCGAGGAAACAAATGAATAAATATAAACTTAAAACGACGAAGTAAAATTTATTGTTTTGAAATCCATCTACTGCATCATAAAGAACGAAAATGATACCGAAGTTTAATATGTACAGTAGGAAAAATGCAAAATGATCACGTAAAAATAGCTTCATGCTTATTCACTCCAAGTTGCGTTAAAACGATATCCAAGTCCACGTACTGTTTCAATAGAGTTCTCAATACCAAGCTCATTAAACTTTTTACGAAGACGCGTAATGTTTACGTTTAATGTATTTTCTTCAACGAAACTTTCGTCATCCCAAAGCGCAGCCAATAAATCTTCACGGCTTGCTGTACGAGGGAATTTAGATAATAACATTTCAGCTAAAATAGCTTCTTTCTTCGTTAAAAGAACTTGTTCAGATCCGAAGTGAATTTCAGGACGTTCTGGGAATAGTTTTAAACCTTCTACTTCAACGATACGTTCAGAAATATTTGGTGCATAATCACCGTAAATACGACGTAATTGTCCTTTAATTTTCGCCATTACAACGTCGTAATGGAACGGTTTTGTAATGTAATCATCCGCACCGCTTTCAATTGCCATAATTTGTTCCATCTCACCAGCACGCGCTGAAATGAAAATAATTGGACAAGTAGATTCATGACGAATTTGACGGCACCAGTAGAAACCATCGAATTTCGGTAAGTTTACATCAAGTAAAACAAGATGTGGTTTCACAGCGTTAAACGATTCCATAATATCATCGAAATTCTCCGCTACCACAGCCTCATAACCGTACTTCTGAATGTGAGATTGCAGTAATGATGAAATATTTGGATCGTCTTCAACGATTAAAATTTTATACATATGTATATTCCTCCTAAAAAACAATTGTAGCTATAGTGTATCATGTGTTTCAAGTCTTTTCATTATGTTGAAAGATAAGCTAGTAAACAGTATAGGTCAAAAGTGTGAAAAGTAAAAAGTATTATATTTTTTTATGAAATTTGGAACTTTATTTTGCTTACCGTCCAATATATAGTGAGAACATCGTTAAGGAGGGAGCACTACTTGGCAAGTAATGAAGATATACATACCTGGATAGAACGCTTATTAAAAGGTGATGAGGAGGCTTTTGAATTTATATTTAACTTAACAAGTCAGAGAATCTATGAAACCGTCTTTGCTATAGTTAAAAATCGGCATGATACAAATGAAATCTACTTTCAACTTTGGAAATCTATTTCAACATATGATCAATCTAGACCGTTTCTATTTTGGTTGAATGGAATTGTTTACAAACAGATTAGTCAATGGAGAAAACACATATGGAAGAGGATGCGCTTATTTGAAAAACAACAACTAAGTGATGATTCTGTTGTAGAAGTTCCAGAAAAAGTATTATTAAGAAAAGAAACAGAAGAGCAGTTATTAACAGTGATACAAGAACTACCATTTAAGTTTAGAGTAGTGATCGTTTATCGCTTTTATCACGATTACACATATGAAGAAATTGCGGAACTATTACAAATTCCTATAGGTACAGTAAGATCTAGAATTCACAGAGCGTTAGAAAAAATTCGGAATCAATCTAGTATAGAAATAGATGAGGAGGAATCTAATTCAAATGTCGTTTTCAAATGAATGTAAAAAAGCAATGAAACAAGAGGTCCCAAAAGAGGTTAAAGAGCGAGCTTATCAATCCTTTAGTCAAATGTATAAAAAAGAAAACAAAAAGAAGACGAAAAAGAAATTATTAATAGCAGGTTTAATAGCGGCTGTCATTATACCGACGAGTACAATGGCATTAAACAATTCTTATTTTGCAAAGCCAGAGGTAAAGTTAAATGAAATGATTGGTGAAGAAGTTAAAAAGGATGCTGCGAATGGGAAGTCCATATAGTTAAACGAAAAAGTGGTAGATAACGGTATTACTCTTCATGTAAAAGAAATATTAATTCAAGATGCTAAAATACTTGTTTATTATCGATTTGAACAGCAAGATGGATCGCTTGTTCCTTATAAATTTAATACAACTGGGCTCGATATTACAAAAGATGGTAAAGAAGACGGGAAACAAGTGGAGAGCCCGTATTATAAAAATAAGAAATTTAATGCTGTCCAATACTTACATTTTCTTAGTAACACTCATATGGATAATTTTCAAAAAGATCGTATTGGTAATCCGGATGCAATAGAGAATAGTACATTTTATTTAACGAATCAAGCGGGGGAAAGTTTTGACACAGTGTTAGCTGCTCATGATAAACCAGAAGGAGTAATGGTTTTTGAACCGTTAGAAGGTGAAATATTTCTAGACTTCTTATCTGTAAATATTAATATTAACAGAATTGGAGGAACGGAAGGAACTTGGACAATGAAAATTCCAGTGGATATGGCGAATAAAACTGTCCAAAAGGACTCTACAAAGAACGAATGATTTCTTACTTATATGTAATAGAATCCATACTAGGTGTGTGAAGCATGATTAGTTATTGGTTAAATGAATTCGGAACGATAGTAGGTATGTCCTTTATTATAAGTTTGATTATCTTTTGGATTTCTTCTTTTGTTAATAAAATAATAAAGTTTAAATAAAAACAGCTCTTCCTTTATATTAGAAGAGCCGTTTTATTTTTTTCCCCTTCGTAATCTTTAGATTTTACTCAATATAGTAATTGACGTAGGTCAGGAGTGGAAAAAATAAAAAGGGCTGTATATATAATTGACAATTAACTGAAATCATTTTAACATTTAGATAAATATCTAAATGTCTAATTATCGAAAGGAAGAAAGACATTGAATCAAGCATTCAAAGCATTAGCAGATCCAACAAGGCGAAAAATTTTAGACTTATTAAAAGAAGGTGATCTAACCGCTGGTGAGATTGCTGAACATTTCAATATGACAAAACCAAGTATTTCACACCACTTAAGCGTACTTAAAAATGCTGAACTTATTCAAGATGAAAAGAAAGGGCAATTCGTTGTGTACTCTTTAAACACAACGGTCTTTCAAGATTTGTTGACTTGGGTGTTTACATTTACGAATAAGGGGGAAGAGGGGAAATGAAAAAACATCTTTTTGCAATTTTATTAATCGTTATAACTTGTTTAGCTTGGGCGTTTGCTTGGCCACATTTGCCGGATACAATTGCAACGCATTGGAGCGGTGGTAAGGTAGATGGATATTCTTCTAAATTGTATGGAATGATTTCTATGATTGGAATTATGATTGTTTTATATATTTTTCTAAACGTGTTACCAAAGATTGACCCAAAGAAAGTAAATTACGAGAAGTTCTCTAAGGCTTTTATGATGATGAATAACGGGATACTACTGCTACTATTTGTAGGGAATATAGATATTATTACAAGTGGATTAGGATACAACTTATTCATTAATCGTGTGCCGGAATTATTAGTTGGTATTTTATTTATAGTCATCGGAAACTATTTACCACAATGTAAACCAAATTACTTTGTAGGTATAAAAACACCGTGGACATTAAGTAACGAGGAAGTATGGAGAAAGACACACCGTTTTAGCGGAAAGGTGTTTGTTATATTAGGAATTATTATGATTCTAAGTGTTTTTGTACCAGTAACGTGGAAATCTTTCGTAATGGTTGGAATTATTATTGGTGCAGTAGGATTAACAATGGGATATTCTTATATTGCTTATAAAAAAGAACTAAAAATGTAAATAAAGCTGCTTTTCCTTTTAGGGAAGAGCAGCTTTATTTTTAGGGTATTCGAATTACTATATTTAATAAGTTATATTCAATTTTTTAATTAACCAAGGCTTTATCAATGACAGAACTGTTATAGGTTGCATAGCTTTAATGTGATCCATATTATTTCCTCTTAAGATTTCTATATCCCATCCAAGATGTTCTAACTTTTGTTTGTTTTTTCGAAGTATACCAATAATATCAACTACTACACTGCCAAAGTTTTCACCGTAAACAATAGTGTCTTTTTCCCCAGAAAACGCTAATCTCGGAATGATTAGTTTATGTTGGATTTCTTGATCATCAAACTCCATCAAATTCTCGTACATTGTAACAAACTGTTTAGTTTGACTCGTGTCAATCTTTATCTGTATGTTATCCCACTCAATTTTTTCAGGATTAATATGTTCTTGATCAATAACAGGAGAAGTGTGATTATTCACAGCTTGCTCGTATGTTTTATTTGTTACTACCATCATTTCTTTATATGGACCATCTATTGGTGGAAACCCGCCCATGATTATACTGTCTAATCTATCCGTTCGAATGGCTAATTGTAACCCAGCTAAAGCTAACCAAGAGTAACCATAATAACTAAACTTATTAATATTCATTTCATCAGCAATTGTTAATAGGTCTTTCACTATATTTTCAGGTGTGAGATTCTCTGGATTTGGATGTTGCAAACGATGGCCTTCGTAGTCAAAATATAAAATCTGAAACTTATCTATGAGTCCATCAATAAAATGATTTCCAAATTCAGGATCTACTCCCCACAACTTTAAAGTTTCAGCATCTTGCCCATATACAGATTCTTTAGCAACTGGGAGCATGATTGTTCTAAATCTTGGATTTCCAACCAAACCAACCTTTAATTCTGATTCATCCGTAAGTTTTATGATTTTCTCCATTTCTATCACTCCTAAATTGTTTATACTAAAATCATATAACATTCATGCAATCTTCCGGATTTATGATTTTCTCCCCCGCATATACCCGGATTTTATTTCAAATATGTTGCTGTAGCACTTGAAGGTTTTACTTTAAAAAGGAGTTAATAAATGGAGACATATAGCCCTAAACAAATTGCAAATGTCTTAAACGTTAGCACAACAACTTTGAGAAGATATGAAGAACAAAATCTTATTCCTGTTGTACCAAGAACGGAAAGTAATCACCGGTTTTATACATCGATACACGTTCAAGCATTTATTACCATTAGAGCATTATTAAAAGGATATGATATACCTATTGTTTATAAAGTTATGAGAATGATTAAAAACGTAAAGTTTGAAGAAGCATTTTGGTTAATTAATGAACAGCAATTTAATATTCAAGTGGAGAAAAAACGGGTAGAAGAAATATTAAACATGATTCGAAATGCTGATTTTACTAAATATAAAAATGTAGAGTTAAGTGAACGCATGAGCATTGGAGAGGCTGCAAAAATAGCAGGCGTAAATACTTCGGCTATCCGTCATTGGGAACATGAAGGGTTAGTCCACTCAGAAAGAAATAAAGAAAACGGTTATAGAATGTTTCCAATATCAGAACTGCGTAAAATACTGGTTATAAGCAGTTTGAGAAAAACCGTGTATTATATAGAAAATATGAAAAGCTTGCTAGATGATTTAGAAACATTACACTATGGAAAAATTGAACGTTCCTTTCAGTTGGCTTTAGAAAACTTGAACACTCAACTATTACTCCAATTGAAAGGAATCGAAGAACTGATGAAATATATACACTTTTACGAGTAAGTAAATATGTAAAAAGAGCTAAGCGCAATGCTTAGCTCTTTTCCTTTTGTTATCACTTCTTCAAAACCGGTATCCAAATTTCACTTTTAAAGTTTGGAGAAGATATATCTTTCTGTTCATTCCACAATATTTCCGGTCCTTCCGCTAGTTCATAGTTCGAAGAAGGGAACCATTCAGAATAAATACGCCCCCATACATTTTGTAATGCATCAGGAAATGGACCGACAGCTTCGAATATAGCCCATGTTGAAGCTGCAACTTCAAGCTGCGCGAATTGCTCTGGACAATCCTTTGTTGTGGCTACTCCAATATAGTGATCAAGTTCTCCCTTTTCCGCCATTCTTCCTTCAGAAAAATTAGTAGAAGCACTAATAATTCCAGTAGGTTCAATGTTTGAAAGGGACTTTAATGTTTGAATAGACTCTGGGTTTAAACTTTTCCACATAGAAGCAATTTCTTCATTTACACCGTTAAAAACGATTGGGACTCGTTTTGTAATACCTATAATTCGAAATGGCTCTTTTTCTTCAATTCGATAGTTCATTTCATTTCCTCCTTGAATAGATAATTGGAAGGTCATTGGTGAATAAGCCTTCAAAGAATGGCTACTATTTCGGGCCTCTGAAGGTGTTATACCGTGCAAGTTTTGAAATGCACGAGCGAATGAATCTGGTGAGTTGTAGCCATATTTTATAGCGATATCAATGACTTTTACATTGTTGTTTTTTAGTTCAAAGGCAGCGAGAGTAAGACGTCTACAGCGAATATATTCTGATAGTGATATGCCAGCTAAAAAAGAAAACATTCTCTTGAAATGATATTCGGAGCAGTAAGCTATTTTTGCGACTTCCTTAAAATCAATTTCATGTGTAAGGTTGTCTTCGATATACTGCATTGCAGCATTCATATTTTTAAGTGAATCCATATTATGACCTCCTCTGTACATAGAATAGCAGGAATGAAATAGCTCCATCCGACATTTCGTGCACAACTTTGTAGGGTACATTTTTCACCTTACAAAATTGTAATGTTCCTGTAAGGAGAATGAATGGATGGTATGATATCCCAATGTTATAGTAACAAAGTACTTTAATTCATTACGTTAACTTTTTGATTTCTTTACTTATGTGCCTTACATAACTGTCATGTTTGTGTAAGAAACATCGATAGTGGCAAGAGTAGAGAGTGTATATAGTTGAAAATAGAGAATAGAAGAAATGAGGGATGTCGAGATGAAAACAGTGTTAGAAGCAAAAAATATTGAAAAAGTATATGACACGGGTGGTAACAAATTTGCAGCGTTAAAAGGTATTAACTTACAAGTAAAAGAAGGTGAGTTCGTTGGAATTATGGGACCTTCTGGTTCTGGTAAGACGACTTTACTAAATGTTCTTTCTACAATTGATAATGCGACGAACGGTGAAATTTTAATTGATGGCAAAGATATCGTGAAAATGAATGACGATAAGTTAGCGTTATTCCGCCGCGATCATTTAGGTTTCATTTTCCAAGATTATAACTTATTAGATACGTTAACAGTGAAAGAGAATATCGCTTTACCACTTGCGTTATCAAAGGTGAAAGCGAGTGAGATTGATCGCCGCGTTCTTGAAATCTCAAAGAAATTTGGCATTGATCATATTTTAAGTCAGTTTCCATATCAAGTATCTGGTGGACAGAAGCAGCGCTGCGCAGCATCGCGTGCAATCGTTACGAATCCAAGTATGATTTTCGGGGACGAGCCAACTGGAGCGCTTGATTCTAAATCTGCAACAGATTTACTTGAAAGTATGAAGTCATTAAATGAATATGATAACTCAACAATTTTAATGGTAACGCATGATGCATTTGCAGCAAGTTATTGTAAACGAGTTATTTTCATTAAAGATGGTGAACTATATAAAGAATTGCACCGTGGTGAATCAACACGTAAACAGTTCTTCCAAAAAGTCGTTGACGTAATGTCTTCTATTTCTGGAGGTATGGCTGATGACCTTATCTAGCATTGCCCTCCGCAACATACAGCGGAACTTTAAAGACTACTTTGTATATTTCGCATCTATGATTTTTAGTATCGTTATTTATTTTACATTTAAAGCACTGCAATATAATTCACAAATGGAAAAAGCAGCAGAAGCTTCAAAAAAAATTAGCGGAGCGTTCCAAGTTTCAAGTGTGATGCTTATCATTTTCGTAGCAGTGTTCATTATATACTCGAACGGATTCTTTACACGTAAACGTAAAAAAGAAGTTGGCTTATATTCGTTATTAGGTATTCGTAAAAGACAAATTGGTAAAATGCTCTTTTATGAAAATATGTTAATGGGATTAATGTCATTAGTAATCGGGATTGCGATCGGTAGTGTCCTTTCGAAATTATTCCTTGAGTTATTAGTAAATATGATGGGATTAAATTTAAACGTTCATTTTGAAGTACCGATGGCTGCCATTATTGATACAGCAATTATTTTCTTTGTGATTATTTTATATACATCACTTCAAGGATATCGTTTAATTTATCGCTTTAAGTTAATTGAACTTTTCCGCGCAGAACGTGAAGGAGAAGCAATGCCAAAAGGATCTGTCATCATGGCATTAATTTCAGTTTTCTTAATCGGTTCAGGTTATTTTTTAGCGCTAATGTACATGAAAGCAGTTATGTATGCAGACTTTATGGTCGTTGCATTATATATTTTATTAGCGACAGTAGCAGGGACTTATTTACTGTTCATGTTCTTCACAGTATTTGTATTGAAACGTGCAAGAAATAATAAGTCAGCATTTTATAATGGTATGAATATGGTAACGACATCGCAGTTACTATATCGTATTAAAGGAAATGCGAAATCATTGGCGACAATCGCTATTTTAAGTGCAGTTACATTAACAGCGGTTGGTACGTCAGTTACGATGTATTACAACACATTTACGCAATCAAAAGTTGCTGCGCCGTATAGTTATTCCTATGAGAAAAAAGATGCAGCATTAGATAAAAAAGTAAATGAGATACTTGCTGGAGAGAAGAATAATCACCCAGTCACATATGAATCAGAAGTTGAAATGATTCCTGTGAAAGGAACATTTAAAGGTGAAAGAGCTGATCAAGTTCTGAACACACACTATAATGTTACGAATCAGTACCAGCTTATTTCTCAATCAAGCTTTAATAAACATGTGAAACATTTAGATGTAGAACCTGTAAATTTAAGTGCGAATGAAGCTTTCGTATATGATAGCTTATATATTGAGAAACTTGATTTTGGTCCTCTTTATACAGGAAATACAGCTGTATTCCCTGTTGGAAATGAGTCAAAAGAATTAAAAATTAAAGGTGTAAATAATAGAAGCCTTACAAATTTAAATGAACTATTTGTAATCGTTCCTGATAAAACATATGAGCAAGTGAAACAGGTAAACGAAACGCGTACTGTAAAAAATATTGATGTAAAAGGTGAGCGAAATAGTAAAGAGTTAACAGCAAAATTAGCAAGCATTATGCCAGCTGGAGAATCAGAAGTTTTAAAACCATTTAACGATTTCTATACAGGATTCCAAATGGGGCTTGAAACGACAGGCTTAATGATGTTTATTGGGTTATTCTTAGGATTAGTATTCCTATTAGCAACAGGCTCAATCATTTACTTTAAACAATTAACAGAAGCAAGTGCTGACCGTGATCGTTACATTGTCCTTCATAAAGTTGGTGTAACGAAGCAAGAAATGAAGAAAGCTATCGCAAAACAAGTAAGCTTTATCTTCGCTATTCCGTTAGTAATCGGTATTTTACACAGCTTATTTGCACTAAAAGGTTTATCAAATATATTACCATTTGAAATTATGATTCCGCTTCTCATTAGTATTGGAGTATACGGTGTCATCTATATTGGATATTACTTCTTAACGGTTCGTTCTTATTATAAGATCGTGAGTGCGAAGTAATAAGGGGCAGCTATCGCTACACGCGATAGCTGTTTTTTTTATTCTTCATAAAATCTTAAGAAACTTCCTCAATTTTTATTAAGAAACGATAGTTATACTTAGACACAAGTTAAAAACTATCGAACGAATGAGGAGAGGTTTACATGCAGCTCATTACATTTTTACATGAATTTATAAAGCATCCAAAACATACTGGTGCAATTGCGCCAAGTTCAAAAATATTAGCAAAGAAAATGGTCGATGTAATTGATTTTAATAAAGCGAAATGTATTGTAGAGTTAGGGCCTGGCACAGGGGTTTTTACGAAAGAGATTATGAAGAGAAAAAAGAAGGAAACAATATTTCTTCTTATTGAAATTAATGAAGTATTTTTCAAAGAATTAAAAAGAAAGTTTAAAGATGAGCAGAATGTCATTGTTGTACATGGTTCAGCTGAAAATATAAAGAAGTATATGGAGGAGCTCAATATAGAATGCATTGATTACGTTTTATCAGGGTTGCCTTTCACTTCTTTACCAGAAGAAGTTTCAAAGCGCATTTTAAATAATGCGATGGAAGCGATACATGAGAATGGTGAGTTCATTACATTTCAATATTCACTTGTGAAAAAAGGGTTTATACAGCATTTCTTCCCTGAAATTACACTAGAAAAAGTATGGCTCAATTTCCCGCCAGCATACGTCTTTAGTTGTAAAAAAGAACTAAGGAGAGCGTATGCATAATGGAATTACATGAATTATTATCCTATATCGAGCAGTATGGTTATTGGGCATTATTTTTCTGTTTATGGTTAGGTATTATCGGTATGCCAATTCCAGATGAAATGATTGTTATGAGTGGTGGTTTCGTATCTTCAGTAGGTATATTAAGTGTTGTTCCTTCATTTGTATTAACATATTTAGGTGTTGTATCAGGGCTTTCTTTAGGATATATATTAGGGAAGGTATTTGGCACGAAGGTACTCCATAAATTGATGAAAAAGAAAAAAGCGAAGTATTTGATAAAATCACAAGAAATGGTTGATAAATACGGACAGTACGCGTTAGTTACAAGCTATTTCATACCAGTTGTAAGACATATCGTGCCGTATTTAGTTGGAATGAATAATATGTCATTTAAGACGTATGCTTTGTATTCTTATACGACAGGATTTGTTTGGACACTCGTTTATTTCGTACTAGGTTATTTATTTGGACAACATATTGAAAGAATTGTAGCAGTTGCGATAGAGTATGGTATGTATTTTGGCGGAAGTATTGCATTGATTGTGAGTGTGTTTTATTTATACAGACAAAAAAGAAATACAGTGATGAGTAAATAAAGGAGGCGAAAGCCTCCTTTTATTATTAATATGGATTCATTTATTGAAGTGCGGATGCAAAGCCCTGTTACATTAAGAAAAAGTTAAGAAACCGTACGAGTTTTTATTAAGAAATGCTCTCTATACTTAGAAAGGTCTTATAGAAAAACATAATGAAAGGCGGAATATAGATGAAAAGATTTATTTTTGGATCATTACTGGTTATCGTCGCAGGAGCGGCATATTTATTAAAGGGGAATGCTGCAGTGGATTCCATGAATCCGTTTCTTAAATTAGAATATCGTTATGCGGTAATTGATAACGATGGAGAAGATTTAGGTGAAAATAAAGGCCTTGCATACACAGTGAACACATATGATAAGGATGGAAACAAAAAAGAGATAACAATTGATGGAGTGGATACACTGCAAAAAGGTTCCTACTGGCATGTAATTACGAGAGGAAAGTCTGTGCACGATAAAGTGCAAATAGAAGAAGAAATAATTCCTGATGGCGCGAAGGTGAAGTTAGGATTATAAGTATAGAACCGATTCTCAATAGGGGAATCGGTTTTGTTGTTTTATGGTAACATGTAGAAGGGGGAGTGAGAGTTATGCTACTCATTGTTAGTCTTATATTGATTGGGATTATGTGCAGTATGAGAATAGTATCCTTACATATGATAGAACGAGAAAAGATAGAAGAGAGATATGTATATTGCCCAAAATGTGATGCGAGAATTAGAAAAGGGAATGCTGCGCCTTTTTGTTCAAAATGTAATTTAATATTTTAGAGAAGATAAAAAGGCAACAACGAACATATTTCATTTCGTTGTTGCCTTTTTTTATGAAGAATAATAACAACTTTCTATGTTCCACTGATAATTTCTATAGTTACCTCCGCAAGAATAGTGGGTTTTTTTAAATAAAATCATTTTTAATAATTTTATTTTGGAGCTACAGACGTTGAAACATAAAATTGTTACTTATTAGTATCTATAACACTTTAAAGTGCGTACTTTTTATTGTGTTGTAGATAAGACATAATTACATACGTGAGAGGGAAATGAGTAGTGTAGAACTAAAAAGCATATACGTTATTTTTCATAACTATCGTGTTTTGATCGGTCATCCCTTTTCACATTATTTACATCCATTAATCATTTTTATATAAATTTTAGGAGGAGATTTTAAATGAAAGATTTATTAAAAGGTACACTTGGTTTTGGTACGGCACCACTAGGTAATATGTACCGTAATATTCCGGAAGAAGAAGCAATCGCAACAGTGGATGCCGCTTGGGATAATGGTGTTCGTTACTTTGATACAGCTCCACTTTATGGATCTGGTTTAGCAGAGATTCGTCTTGGTGAAGCACTATCGAAAAGAAATCGTGATGAGTACTTCTTAAGTACAAAAGTAGGTCGAATTATTTCAGATGAATTGGAAGATCCATCTACACGTGATTTAGGTGAAAAAGGCGGACTGTTCGAATTTGGTCGTAAAAATAAAATTATCAATGACTACAGTGCGGACGCAACTCTTCGTTCTATTGAAGACAGTTTAAAACGTTTAAAAACAGATCGTCTAGATTTTGTTTATATTCATGACGTAGCACAAGATTTTTATGGAGATGAGTGGATTTCACAATTTGAAATTGCTCGAACAGGAGCATTCCGTGCACTTACGCAATTACGTGATGAAGGTGTAATTAAAGGCTGGGGACTTGGAGTGAATAAAGTAGAATCAATTGAACTTATGCTGGACTTAGAAGAAGCAAAACCAAATGTATCTTTACTAGCTGGTCGCTATTCATTATTAGACCATGAGCGTGCATTAGAACGTGTAATGCCTGCAGCTGTAAAAAATAATATGGACATTGTTGTTGGTGGACCATATAGCTCAGGTGTTCTTGCTGGAGGAGCTCACTTCGAATACCAAAAAGCGTCACCAGAAATCATTGCAAAAGTTAATAAAATGAAAAACCTTGCAGATCGTCATGGAATCAGTATTAAAGCTGCTGCTTTACAATTTGCATTGGCTAATCCAGCAGTTGCTGCTGTTATTCCTGGTGCAAGTAAACCGGAACGAATTGCAGAAGACCAAGCTGCATTGAAAACAGTGATTCCGGCAGCATTCTGGGAAGAAATGCGCGAACAAAAATTGGTTGCAGCTAATGCACCACTACCAATCAACGTTAAATAAAAAGGAGAGTAATTAACATGGCAAACACTATTACATCTATTGAAATTCCAGCTTCACCTGAACAAGTATGGAAATTAATTGGAGGTTTTGATGCACTTCCAGATTGGTTACCGTATATTCCTAGCAGTAAAGTAACTGAAGGCGGACGTGTACGTCATTTAGCTAATCCTGATGGCGATGCGATTGTAGAACGTTTAGAAGCATTTAATGAGAAAGAGCGCTACTACACATATTCAATTATGCAAGCACCATTCCCTGTAACTAATTATTTATCTACAATCCGTGTTAAAGAAGGTAAAGATGCTAACACATCATTAGTTGAATGGTCTGGTAGCTTCACTCCTGTAGAGGTTACTGATGAAGAGACAATTAATCTATTCCATGGAATTTATAAAGATGGTTTAGAGGCATTACAACAAGCATATTTAGCTTAACCAATTTATTAAACATTTGAAAGTCTGCAGTGTAACAACTGCAGGCTTTTTTATGATTAGTGCATTTCTTTTTAAGAAAATATCTCTATACTCAATGCTGTTACTTAAAGAGGACAGAAGCACATGCAGATCGTGAGCGTTACATCGTTCTTCGAAAACTAGGTGTCACGAAAAAAGAAATGAAAAAAGCAATCGCAAAACAAATGAGATTTATCTTCTTCATTCCTTTAGTAGTTGGTATATTACACACTTTATTTGCGCTAAAAGGATTAGCGACAGTGATTCCGTATGAAATTGCAGTTCCGTTACTAATTAGCATCGGTGTGTATAGTGTTATTTATATTGGTTATTATTACTTAACAGTTCGTTCTTATTTCAGGATTGTTAGTAAATGAAAATAAGGTATACAGTTTTTGAAAAAGCGAAAGAGAGCATAGTGAAAATTATGTTCTCTTTCGCTTTTTTTAGTTAAAATGAGGTGTAAATGAAGATGGTATTTAAATGGAGTGTTACATTTGGAAATTCTTATCATAGCAGGATGTCTATTAATTGGTATCACTTTAATCAGTTCCAGTATTTATCGATTTGTAAAAGAATTAAAAGAAAAAAATTCAAAGAGAGAGAAATGGAAAGTAGTAGCTGGAAATTTGATAGAGTTATTTAGTGATCCATTGCACGGAGCGCCATTCTATTTTTTAACTGGGGGTCTCTTTTTGGTAATCGGACTGTTATTTCTTTCTATGGGAATGGGCTGGCTTGAAATTGATTAAGGCGTATTAACAAAGATATTTCATAGTTGTATTGCGAAGAGGAGAGAGCAAATGCCGGTTATAAGAGATATACAATTGAGTTCTCTAAAAGTAAAAGAGCATACCAGAAACATAGAGGCATTACAGTTAACATCTACAAGCAACTACGATGAAGATATCTCTTTTGGTAAAGAGACGAGCTGTATTACTTCTTTATATTTTCGACATATGCCAAAGTTAAGAATGGAGTATGAGAAAGGGATTTTGATTCATTGTGTGGATGATATTTCATTAATCGATGAGTGGGAGAAGAAATATCGAATTTTCCCTGAATATATGAATGCTTTTGTGGAATATGGGAGTGTGAGGGATTTTCCATACTTATCAGATAGAGAGAAAAAAGAATTAGCCCTTCAAATCGTTCATGCGGAAATGAAGCGTTTAGCTGTGAAATATGATTGGGATATAGAAGAGTTAGAAAAAGTGAAGAATAAAATACTAGAATTGAATTATAGAAACGAGTTCGTATATATAAAAAAGAGTAGTCCGAATAAAAAATACGTATGCAGTATAACATGTCAGCATGAAGTGGCTTGGAAGTTAAACCATAAAGTACTGCTGATGAACGATAAAGGAAAAACTGTATGGATGTTAACCTTTTTAGAGAAAGATATCCCAGCTAATTTAGTTTGGAAGATTGAAAGAATAGATTGAAAATAGATGAGAAGTGGAGTGCATATGATGGAGACACAAATCGTTATTGGAGTACCTGGTTTATGGAAAGATAGAACAGAATTAATACAAGAAGTTGTGAGTAAAAGTAACTATATATTAGCGGGAAATGTTATGCACCATAAGGAGAAAGAGATTGGCTTTGAAATTGATATATATGAACAAGACCCTTCTTTGAGAGAGGCTTTCTTCTATGCAGGTGGTGAGCGTTTTGATGAAGAATTGCTTCAGGAGTTGGAGAAGCATACTTATACAGTGTATGTTATTGCAAAAGTTGACGATACAGAGAGATTACAAGAAGTAATTGATGTAGGAATGGAACTTTTAAATGCAGGTGGACTTGCTTTAAAAGTTGAAACAGCAGGTGTGGCTTATTCGAAAGAAGAATGGCAAGAGCTTGCAGAGAATAAGGAAATATTCCCGATGTATTCGCACCTTGTAACTTTAGTTGGAGATGAAGAGGACGGTTACTATTCATGTGGAATGCAAGCATTTAATCTACCAGACGTTGTTTTAGACGGAGGGATAGATCCGGAAGTAGCTGTAGATTTATTAAATGATTTTAACCTACATAATATATTGGAAAAACCTAATTTGAAAGATGGAGATACAATTAGTTTCACAGAAGATGCTCCAGTGTATCTTTTATCTCATTATATAGATAATCGTTATGAACAAGAGGATCCATTTTATAATCCGTGTGGGGTATGGAAGTTAGAGAGTGCTTCGGCAAAGAAATCTATCTTTCAAAAATTGGGGAGTGTGCTAAAAGGATGGAAAAATACATAAAAGAACAGATGAGTATATGTGATAAATATAAAGCAGAGTATGTAGAATCTCCGAATGACTTGAAATTAGGAATATCGCAAAATGTGAAAGATGGTATCGCTCCGATTAATGGGTTACGAATGCCTATAGAAAACGGAACGACAGGTTGGTACATTTGGGCTGGTGAAGAAATGGGGACAGAAGAAGATTTCTTTCTTCCTTTACACGTTCAACATATTGATGAATGGGCACCTGAAATAAAGAAGTATTTAGGGTTACCACCTGGTTGGAGATTTTTAATTGATGGAGATTACGAGGACGTGTGGTATGATCCGAATTTGTTTGATGAAGATTTAGAAGAGGATGCAGATGAATGGGAAGAAAATATGCTACAAGAGTATGGATGGTACATGCATAGCATATTAGCAGAAGATATTGATGGCATCCATGTTAATTATCATATGCATGGTCTAAGAGATAACTTTAATCATCAAGATTTACAAATAGCATTAAATATGGATCCTGAAGTCGCGCATAGTGTTTTTTGTACCATAATAGAAGAAATAAAGAGAGGAAAAAAGTTTGAACAAGGGATTGAGTATACGAATATTATTGAAGGATATCCCATTATTATGAAGTCTTTCGCAGAGATGGATCGAGAAGTTTTGAGGGTTTTATTACCTGATGAAAGAGGGATTCTTCCTACGAGTCCAGAGTGTGATAAATGTTATAAGACTCAATTGGATGATATTGAGGAGAGTTGATAAAAAAGAGCTTGAAACTATTCAAGCTCTTTTTTTATGACTATTTATGTCCTAAAATATGCTCAATCTCATGCAAACTTAATTTACTTGCCTTAGCAATCGTTTCAAGTGGTATACCAAGATCATACATATTCTTAATCATTTGAAATTTCCCCTGTTGGACTCCTTCTTTTCGACCTTTTTCAATGCCTTTTTCAATACCCTTTTCAATCCCTTTTTTAATCCCTTGCTCCATTCCTCTTTTTATTCCTTCTGTCTCTGCATGGGCGAATTTTGCTGCTTCATCCATTAAAACTTTCTCCCTTGCGTCATAGGCTTGCCGGAAAGAAGAATCTTGACTCATACGTTCCCATTTATTGATCGCTTTTTGTAAAATAGGATCTTGGTTCATAGCAATATCCTCCAATAGTTTAGTTAAGTGCTCATCCTCATTTGCTGAAAGCAATAAAAGCCAACGAACAAATGGATCTTTCCACGGATTTACTTTTTCTTCATGCCATTGTTCAGTTAACTTTGGAATTTCTATAATGTGGATTTCTATGTCTTCACTTAGGAGTTTTTGTTGTTGTGTATTCCATAATATGCTCGTTGTATGGAAGGCTGGGTGTTCCGAAAACATTACGAAGTTTAGTAAGTTTATGGTGATGGTTTTGTGAAGTGCACTGTAGGGCATCCCTTTTTGTAGTTGAGATGTGTATAGTCTTCCCCAATAATATAAACTGCGTTTAACCATATCGTGATTATTATTGAGTTGTATTTCTACATTAACTTTTGTTCCTGTGTCTAATGTCGCTGAAATGTCTAAAATAGATAACTTATCCTCTTCATATTCCCTGTGTAAATGTGGATCTTCTAGTTGTAGAGAAGCAATGGGCGACTCTAAAGACTCTTGTAACATAGCATTTAAAAATGCAATTAGAATATCTTCGCTACCATTCGTACCAAACAATTGTTTAAATGCAAAATCAATGCGTAAATTAACTAACTGTTGGTTGAACAAAGTTTGTCCTCTCCCTTATATGAAGGTGCTTCTTTCCTTCATTGTACATAAAAAGAACTAGAGTATGCAAACAAGCCATTCCTCTATTTTTTAGTAGTGTTATTAGAATGTCACAGGTAAGTATGGTTATGTTATACTCTAGTGAAATTAAAAAAATATCTTTGTTTATATCGAGGTGAAGATGATACATATGCAAAAAGATATTTTAAAACTATTAGATAAAAAGCAAAGTAACTATGAATTTCCTGCATTTGATAATGAATATATGGATATTTCGCAAGTGAAATTCTCTCTTTTCTTTAAAGATACTAAGGATTGGTTAATGGTGTTTCAACTTGTTGGTGTAGGTTCATTAGGTGTATGTAATGATATTCAAGTATATGGCGATAGAATTACTCATTCAATGGGTGATGATTGCATTTTACAATTAAATGATGGCGATTATGAGTTGTTTGATGATGAAGGTGAATTTATACCGAATATTTATAACGGCAGTTTAAAAGTACGTGAGCATCATTTTGAATATGAATTTACAGAAGAAGAGTATGTGGATAATGGAATAGAAGTACAAACGGCAGAGCATTATCCAACATACTTCATGCGTATGCTTGCTACTAATGAAGAAGTTAGAACATTATTATGGTGGAGTAAAGAAGAGATTTTAGAAGAGTTCGGTTTAGAAGGCGATTGGGAAGTAGCGTATGAAACGGAAGAATGGAAACATATTGAAGACGAAAAAGTAAGTGAAAATGAATTCTTCCAATCAGTAGCCGCTGCAATAGAGAAGAAAGATCCACGTATTATTGTGAAGAAGGATTCTAATACGCATTGGAGAAATTGGGTAGAGTTTGATTGTGACTGAAAAGGATAGGAGAAAGAATAATAAATGAAAAGAAGAAGGAAATCCGGAGAAAAAGTACAGATGAATCGTTTTACACTACCTCTATGCTACGGAAGTGAAGCACCATATTATTATTACGAGGTAGCGCCCCATGAAAGAGAGGGACGCTTCCATTTAACATCAGAACTTTGCGTAATGGACGATGAACATTACTTTATTAGAGGTTGTTTAGAGATTCCTATCATTGATTACCACGAAAATTTCATATGGACTGTGTGGGTATCGCTTAGTAAAGAAAGTTATGATGAAGTATTAGAAAAGTGGGATGAGAGAGGCCGAGAAAATAGTGATCCTTATTTTGGTTGGTTATCTGTAGAAATACCATTTTATCCAGAAACATTAAATTTAAAAACAAATGTACATATAAGAGAAGTTGGAACGGCACCGTATGTTGAATTAGAGCCAACCGAGCATCCTTTAGCGATCGAACAAAGAAATGGAATTACTTTAGAGAGAGTTAAAGAAATACAAGAAATGATTCAACGACATAATTAGATTAGAAGAGAAAAAAACGAGTGCTAGCACTCGTTTTTTTATTACACAATCGCAGGATTATAAATCATCGTAAAGTGTCCTGGTAATAATTCAATGTGACAAGGTGTATGAAGCGAGCTTTCTCCATCTGTATCTACTTCTTTTTCTTCTTTCGTTTCAATATGAATGGATTTCGCTTTTACGTGGAAGATGTCATTTTCATTTGAGTCTTCAAACAGTTTCTTTCCGATGTAATCTTTAAATGCTTGAATACCTGTTGATTTGACTACGAAAATATCAAGTGTTCCGTCATCACATTTTACGTTCGGAATAAAGGATGGAATACCACCAAGATATTCACCATTTCCAACCATTACAAGGACAGCTTCGTCTTCATATACTTGTCCGTCATAAGTAATTTTTACCGGGAATGTTTCAGCATTTTTTACAGTTCGAATTGTACTTAAATAGTAACCGATTTTACCAAGCTTTGCTTTTTCTTCTGCATCGATATTGTTTGATACTTCAGATACGAGACCAATCCCCCAGAAGTTTAAGAAATGTTGTCCATTTGCTTTTGCAACGTCAACTGGTTTTATATGTTCTTTTGTAATAAGTTTTGCCGCTTCTGCAATGTTTTGCGGAACACCAAGTGTGCGAGAGAAGTCATTGCAAGTTCCACCTGGAATAATTGCAAGTGTAGGTCTAGTTTCGAGAGGTGCTAAGCCATTTGTGCATTCAAATACTGTTCCATCACCACCAAAGACGATAATTAAATCTACTTTACTAGCAAACTCTTGGCAATATTTTGTTGCATCACCTTGTTTTTTCGTATGAAGGATATGTAGATCAGGAAAAGCTGCGGCAAGAGGTGGTACGATTTTTGTTAAATTTGTATGTAAGTCACCTTGACCAGCTTTCGGATTTACGATGAGGAGTACTTTTTCAAATTTTGTCTTTGTCATTTTTATTCTCTCCCTTTGTCTTTTACGAATCGTGATAGAAAATAAACTTCCATCAGTAATTGATGGAAGCTTATTTTATTATATTACTCCGTTACAACTGAAGCGATAAATGGTAAGTTACGATATTTCTCAGCACAGTCGATACCGTAGCCAACGATAAATTCGTCTGGAATTTGGAAGCCAACATATTCAGCTTTTAAGTCCACTTTACGGCGTTCTGGTTTATCAAGTAATGTACAGAACTTGAGTGCCTTTGGTTTATGCATAAAGAAGTGGTCTTTTAAAAAATGAAGTGTTAAACCAGAATCGATAATATCTTCTACAACAATTACGTTTTTTCCAGTAATGTTTACGTCGATATCTTTTAGGAGTTTCACTTTTCCTGTCGTTTCTGTTTGATTTCCGTAACTAGATGCAGAAATGAAGTCAATTGTTACATCGTTTTTAATGTGACGAATTAAATCAGCAGCAAATACGAATGAACCTTTTAATACTGCGATAACTACGATTTCTTCTCCCTCAAAGTCACGTTCGATTTGAAGTGCTAATTCTTTCACTTTTGCTTGTAATTGTTCTTCAGAAATTAAAGTGTCTTTTATTTCAATATTCATTGTAATCCTCCTACAGTGTAAAACTTGCGAACATTTCGACTGTAAAGGATAGAATAGAAAAAGTCAAAGAAGATAGTAATTTTTTACAAAGACAACGACAAAATCATCTGATGATATGATATACTAAGTATATTGAGAAAGCGCTTCCATAAAGGGTGAATATGATGAAGAAGAAACAGTACACAAGTGTAACATTTATAAAAGCATTACTTTTAACAATTGTTCTTGGCCTGTTGGCTTACGTAATTGATGTACCTGCGATTCGTATTTCATTAATTGGAATGACTTTAGTGTTAGGAGCAATTTCGCACGGTATGATGTCGCAGCTAAAAGAAGCTGGACTTGATGATATGAGAGATCATATAGATAACAAGTAAGAAACTTTCATTATATAGAGTGAAGGTTTTTTTGTTTCTTACAAAAATGTAAGGTAGTTGTAAGGCAAATCGATAGTTGCATAATAGCATTTTGGATAAACTATGGGTGTAAGGTAAAAGGCAAGCATATTTTAGGTAAATTAAGTTTTAGGCACTCTATATGTGAAAAAGGAGTAGGAGGGCATGGAGAAACGTTGGACGACCTTTTCTTTTTTAGCGACTAGTAACACCGTAATGCTAGATGGAAAAATGGATTTTTTGCACTTGTTTGATCGTGAAGATGATCATTCTTCTTCTAAATTTACAATGAAATGGAATAAATGGAGCGAAAGTTGTAGGTTTGAAGAAGAGGCCCCTAACGAAGAGCAAAAGATTATTTTAACAAACCCTATTAAAGCGTGGGTTGTTCAACGTCGTAAGTGTAACGTCAAAAATCACTTCAAGAAAACTGAGCCGAGACAATTAGTTATCGCTCCGGCCCATTCTACTTCCAAATCACGCGAAAGTAACATGTAAATATTGAGACACACACCCGAAAAAACATCGTACATATTGCGATGTTTTTTTCTTTTTCTACAATGAAATCTTTAAATGAAATATATTTCATCTGCATCTTATATTTATATCTCTTGCTTATTCTAGTAATACATCCGATGCGAGTTGATGTGAATAAAATATAAGGAGAGAATGAAGATGAAAAAGAGACTATTACCAATTTGTGCAATGGCACTTTTAACAGTAGGATATTCTTCAGTAGCGAGTGCGGATACTGGAACAGTAACAAAGGAAGAAGAAGCGCAAGTACAACAAGATAAAGCTAAAAAAGAAGAAGCAATTAAGGAACAGCAAAAAAATGAAATAGAGAAAAAACAAGCGGCACAAGTACAAGAAAAAAATGAT
>NZ_JAKUDW010000059.1:0-32117 GCF_022662595.1 Bacillus cereus group sp. BfR-BA-01524
ACTTCCACCATTCATACTAACTTTTACATACTTCATAGTGTCACCGCCTTTCATAATAATTTACATTTCGACAAGAAGGCGCTTACATCCTTTTTATTTACTCTTAGATTTCTCACGTTTACATATATTTTGAGAAAAGAAACTACTATTATTTACTCACAAAATTATTGCTAATAAGAAAGATAAAGATAACAATACACAAAGTGGAATATATAAACCGGTATCCATTCTAGCAAAGTGCGTATCTTTTTGTCGTTTAAAGATACCAAAATAATTGAACTCACCAATTACTCTAATAGAAAAGACGATCATACAAATCCAGGAACCGACTTGAATAATAACATTAGGAACTGCAAAATGAACAATTTTTGCTTGTTGCAACAAAATTATTGCTGCCATACTTAATAATAATGCAATGAACAATGTCATTCCGGCACGAGGTGTAAACGCCTTTTCCCCTGATTTAGTTGGAATAACACTATTTGTCCCCCAATTACCTCCGAAAGCCCAATATACATGTAACAAGCTAACTAAGAATAATATACAAGCAGATATATATGTAATGATAAGCATTTTATCCTCTCCTTATTTTATTTAAGTTCCCACCTATAAAATATGCTATTCCTCCCTCATTAGCAATCTTTATTTAATTACATAAAAAACCGTAATGATTTATCAATATTAAGATAAGTCATTACGGGGTTATTAAACTTCATTATGCATTATACCTATTTCTTCGGCGTTCCATCCTTGTTTGACCTTGAACTGCATTTTCTTTGTATGAATCTATTTGCTCAGTCATTTCATATGTTGCAACTGGTTCTTCGTACTTATACTCATGGATCTTTTCTGGCATTTTACTTTTAGATTCTTTCCCACCAAACTTAAATAGTTTCATCTTTAATTTCGGCAATCTTGGAAGACGAATCTTAATTGATAATCTTTTGCGTTTCTTTTTTGGTCCAAGTAGATTTATATTTTCTTTATTATTATCTTTCTCTTTGCGGTGAATGAACATCGCAAGTAATCCTCCTAATACAAGCCCTCCAATTAATAGTAATATATATACATAATGGCTTGTCATTAAACTCGTCATGCGTTCAAGTATGACTAACGACTGTACCTCTTTTATATCCCATAGTAAAGCGGCCCATAATGAGAATAAGCCCAAAGTAAGTCCATATGTACGAAAACGGAATAAACATGGAATTAACGCGACACATGCAGCAATTTTCGCATTTGCTATGATTGAGCTTGTTGAAATATCCTGATGCCAAATAACTAACAGTAATGTTATAAATGGCGCATACGCTATCCAGCTGCATATACGTGAATACATCTTTTTAGCAAAATAACTACCGAAACTAGTAAAAAATAAAAGCCCTCCAATAAATAGAGATTGTTCTAGAGGGATTTGCTTTGTAAGTCCTGCAATTGGAAAGAGGCCGCTCAGTAGCATTAAGAGCACATCTAATTTCTTCACAATTCCCCATTCCTTTCAAATTTTTTCAATTAATAAAAATTGTTTTTCCATATGATATAGTTTTTGTATTTCTAAAAAACATATTAATCCTGTCTGCACATAAAGTAAATATGTAAACGAAAAGATACTTGACAAAAGATATCCTTATTTACATAAAAAAATGACAAATCCTGATCGATATAACGAGCAGGATTTGTTTACTAGTATTTAAAGTAGAATAATTGTATCTTTTTTTTCTACTTTTACTACATCTACATCCAATTCATCATCAAACTCTTTAAACTCTCTTGCATCTATGTCAGTAATATAGCTCTTTATTATCTTTTCCATATGTACGGAATATATCATATGTATATTCTTTTTCGAAAGCATACTAGAATTACAGCACATGTAATGTATCATTTTAGCGATATAATCCCTTTCTACAGGTTTTACACCTAATGGTAGAATTTCAAGTATATATCGCTGAAAAATTTCACTACAATTAAGTGAATATTCACCAGTGCTATAATACATCCCTTTTTGATCTGCATATAAGCCAATGCTATCTAGAGCATCATCACGTTCTATTGCCCCGTAGCTTGGTACATCAAAACCTGTATTTATTCTAATAAGATTTAAGTCTGGAACCTTTAACACCTCAGGAACAATATCAGGTAAAATATCTGTATTAATTTCTTTATTTTGTAACTCTTTTATCCAATATTTTCTCAAATTCGCATCTACAATGAAGTAAACTTGTTCATTTTGTTCTTTTGCATATTGTACGATTTCCATTAATGTTTCGAAAACATATTGTTTAAAAAGAGCCCCCATATCATTTCTCTTTGATGGTTGTGGTAAAAATGCATTATGTTTATTTATATTTAATAATACGTAATCAATCGTTTGCCACTCTGTATTCCCATATAATTTATATAAAATTTCTTTTCCTTTTATTTTTGAAAAAATGGGTAAGAAATCAAATTTCGATATTCGTTCAATTGATAAATTAACATATGTACAAGGTAAATTTATCTTATTCCAACCACGCTTCAAAAATCCTTTTTGTTCTAATAAACTAAAAACACTATTTACAATTGTGTTACGTGATACACTTTGGCCTATAAATAAATTAATAAATGTTGAAATACGGTTTGTTCGTGCAAATCCCTCTCTAATGATTTGTTTTGGATCAATTTTTTCGCGTCCATCACAATTTTTCATTGCGATTAATGCTAATGTCGCATCACTACGCTCACCCGCGGTAGCATAGACAGCTTTCGTAACATCATCTACAAGATTTGTTTTGTATTTTTGGCAATATTGCATTTTATATGGATTTTGTAACACCTTTTCAATATTGTATCTCACAATCTTTAATAACACTGGAAAATCTGTATTCAATACATAAGAATTTTCACCAATTTTAGCCAAAACAACTTCGCTATCAAGTAATGCTTGTTCTATGTCAAGTGCTATATTTTCAGACCAAACTTCTAATGTTAATGTCTCTAATCCTTTTGGTGCAAATAAAGGAAATAATTCATTTTCATTATTTGTTGCTACCTTTTTACATTCTGGAAGTATTGTGAAATAAGAGAATTTGCGCTGGAATTCTTTAAACAAATACTCTCTTTCCTTTACTTTTATACCCGGTTCTATTTTAGTGCCTGGAACTTTATATATTCTCTCATTGTATGGAAATAACACTCTTTTATTTGCCCCTACAATATAATCTTTCGGATATTGGAGAATATGGTCTAAATCCACCTCTCCACCTATATGAAAATTATCTTTTAAATTTCTAAATATCTTAATCCATTTCATGCCGGTTGTAGCCTGTTGTATTTTTAGTTTTACAAACCGTATTTTTTTATTATTTGATGCAAACTCTGGGGTAGAAATCAATATCATGCCTCGTTTTCGCCTCAAAAGTAAAGGAATATCTGGATGATTATATTCTTGATATTAAGACTGTCTTTATGAGCATTTTGTATACGTATGATGTAACTAATTAAAACTAGTTTCAAAGACGACATATCGGCGATAATTTATATCTATTCTGTATTGGTGTTAGCAAGTTCGTTTGCAAACTTGTTAGCACTTTTTATTTTTAATAAGGACATTTGAATTTCCACTCCAATTTATTTATATCATCATGAAAATTATATAAACGTATAAAGTCATTTTCTCCATATTTCTCTAAAGCTTCTTCGTGATCGTCATAAACTTTTTCTCTAACCATTGTGCCATCATTTCAATTTTTTCTTCTGCACTCACATCATACTTAAGAAAAATTTCATTTAACGCTTTTGTTGATTCAGTTATAGTGGAGATATAAATAAAAAAGAACCGTATTTATTCACCGGTTCTTTTTTATTTAATAGTATTAAAACATTTTTTCTATCCAGTCTATGATGTCTTTCCAAAAAGAAAAAAGTAAAATAAATCCTACTACCAATGAAACTAAAAACGAAATAAGAATAGGATGTCTTTCAACGAAATTTTTATTTGCATTTGGAGCCGAAGCGTTATATTGATGTCCAATATTAGAATTTTTAATTTTAGTCTTATTTCCAATTTTTATACTCATTTTCTCCTCCCAAACCAATGACCTATTACGGACCTACTTATTTTATTCTTATCACCCAATTTTATAGACTCGTCAAAAATTATCTGTTCAATGTTAAGAATAACCTGTTCTTTTTTAGAAGCATCTTCTTCCACTTGAGACCTTATATCCATTTCATCCAAATTGTCATATTGTTTCTCTAACTCCATAATAATATCAACTAGCTTAGATTTGACTTTAGATACTATTCCGCTAAGTAGATTAGAAGCACATTTTATTGTTATCCCAATTATTTGAAGTTCATAATTTGAAATACTGTGACATATAGTGGTCGGTACAACTACGCCATACCCTTCTTTATTCTTACCATTTAGTATTTCTTCAAGAGTCTTAATACTATCTGACACGTTAACAGTAGTCATGTTTTCTATCATTTTTTCATCCATTACAGCTTCTAAGGGAACTTGAGCCTCTGAATATTTTGCACGACCGTTAACTATAAATGTACCCACAGGAGATCCTTTTAATACCCTATAAGCAGGTAACTCCTCACTTGATTCATAACCGTTCAACTCTCCTTGAATCCAATTCATAATTAAATCATTATCTAGATCTGATAATATAACCTTCAACCTTAACAAAATATTTTCAATACTTGCTTGTCCACTTACCACATCTTTTAGCAACTGACTCCTTGCCATATTATCACTCCTTTTCTAACAAATTACTTTTTAGTTTACTAGATTCAATAATTACATGCAAATTAGGTGATATACAAAACAAAAGACGTTAGATCCTATTTAACAAACAGACTCCCATAAAATTCGGACTGCTTTTATTTTAGCCTTTATACAGGTTGCTGAACTGTATTATTTAAAGTCTTCACTCTATCTTCAAATTTGTCAATATCTTCTACCAACCACATTAAATGTACTAATCTAGGCGTCATCTTTCGCGATTTAATTTCAGTATTCAATTTACACTTTATTTTCTTTAAATTAGGTAATTCCGTTTGCAAGTAGCTATAATGATTTTCATCAACATACTCTATTCTATTTCTTATAAAACCTCTAATATTTTTAATATTATCTGCTGACAAATTAATTATAGTGGCACAAAATTCTTCCGGTTCACAATGAGCGAAAAATGGTATATTTATATGTAACTGGTTTTCATTCATCTTTCTGGAAAAACTATTGAAATCTGTTCGCATTAATTCAAATAAAAATTGTGCATCTTCTTTTTCTTTTTTCACTTCCAAACCATCATTTATTTCTTTTATCATTTCTTTAAACTCGTAAAGATCTTCTTCGGCAAGATTTTCTTCATTACTAAGTTCTACCATTAAAAACATGGTAAATGTATATTCGATGTATGGCCCTCTTTCTCCAGCCTTTTTCAGCCCTTCCATAAGTTCCTGTTTTAAATCCAGTTCGCCTATGGAAATTATCCCCTTTCTCCTAAAGAATTCATACGTTTGATATGCTCTGAAATACCAAGTAAAATGTATTTCTCCCTTCTTTAATTTATTGTATGTATTTCGTTCCAACACCTCAAATTCATCATCAGTCACATTCCAATAATTCCCGTTAATAAACTCTATGTGTGGATCTTTAATATTTATTTCTTTTAGTTCTAATTTAAAACCATCCATCTCTCCTTTAAATAACTCTTTGTTAAATATACCTTTTCTTATTAGTACTTCAGCAAATTTAAAAAATGCTCTTTGATAGAATAGATTTTGACCATTGTAATACTTGTTTTTAAATTTATTGGGGAACTCCATCGCTTTCCCGCCTAACATTCCTGATAGACCTGTCGCGTCAATAAAATCTTTGTGCGAGTTAATTATCTCTAGTTCTTCATTATTTTGTATATTAGTTTTAATTTCATATGACGCTGCTAATACAAATTTTAATATTGATCGAAGCATTGCATCTGATTTATAACCACATTCTTTACAATTTTGATAAATTAAATCAAAATCTTCAAGCGCTTGTTTTAAAATCCTAATATTCTTACTATCACTTTCCCTGTATGTGTCTTCAATTGTAACTAAATTATCCTCAAAAAACTTTTGAAGGTCCTGTTTTTCATTTGATGTTTGAACTACTATGTCTTCTATAAGAACTTTTTCATCTAGTTGAAGCGTTAATGTTTTACCTATAAGCTTTTCTTTTATCCTTTTATATTCGTTCTTATTTTGAAATAAGTCTTTTAAATTACGTGTAATTAATTCCTTTTTAGTTATCTCTTCTTTTTTAAAATTTGAATTCGAATTAGTATTTGAATTCAATGCGTCTTCCATATCTGTATAAAAACACGTTGTTAGTATCTTAAGTTCAAGATTTTTATCATTTAATTTTGCTTCTATTTCATTTTCATTAGCAATCAAAATAACCTTTACACCATCATGTTCCACAAAATTATTTATATACCCTAATATCTCATTAATGTCTATACTCGCTCTTTCTAAATCATCAAAACACAAGACCGTATTAGTAAAATTAAGAAACTGTCCAAAATCTATGCTAGGAACTTCTATTCCTTTTATATATGGAAGTTCCATGTTTTTCACACTTCCCAACATAGCTTTCGCTATCTCTGATGCCCCCCCTCCTATTTTACTTTCAGTAATTTTCTGAAGTTTTTCCCATTTACCTAAGAAAATCTTTTTGTTGATTTCCTCTATGCTATTAACACCGTATAACGATACATAAATAGCATTCCTTTTTTTTACGTCAACTTCCTTTTTAAATCTCCATATACCTTTCTTTTTCTTTTCTTTCGCCTCAATTTTCTCTTTTAAAACATTTTCCCAGAAATATGTTTTCCCACTTCCCCATTTTCCGTTTAATAAAATGGCATGATTTGTTTTATCCCTATCTATGTAATCCAATATACTATCAACTATATACTGCATAGATTCACTTGAAGATGTTTGCATTGAACACACTCCTTGATTTGTAGCTAAATATATATTTTATATTATTATATCAATAATTCCAGAGATACATCTATGCTTGTTTTACCTTGCTATGGTATACTTTGTATTTAAGGAATACATTTAGTTTAGATACCAGATTTAAATTCGATAAATTAGTTAGATTACTATAAAAAAAAGAGGGCCTACTCATAGATGAGCGGGCCCTCTTTCTACTTCACATACACATAAGCTTCATTTGCTGTTACATAGTATGTTTTGCCTTTGCTATTGTGTACTTTATATTGCGGTGAACCATTTACATTTACTTTCGCATCAATTGTAAATCCTAATCCTGCATCTACAGAACCAGCCACATCTTTATCCTGCCAAGATGGACCATCATAGAAACGTAGATTGTTAACTTTTGAAACAACACGCTTTCCAACAATAGAAGAATCTACTGTGCTTTTCTTATTAAACTTCACATAAGATGGATCGTTCTTAATCCACTGATCTCCACCAAGATTTAACCAACCATCCTTTTCCGCCCACACAATATAAGATTCTGGTTTGTTTAGTTGACGAATTTTAGAATAGCTTGTACCTGGTCCTTTACGTAAGTTAACATTGTAACCTTCAATGTAGGCGATACCGTCTATTACTGCTGTTGGTACTTCCGATGGTTTAGATGGCTTCTCAGGAACAGAAACATCTACACTAGAATTATTGTATGCTCGTTGTACATCTGCTCTAAATTGAGCTTCTGAAACGCCATGAGACTTCAAGTAATCAATTGGATCTTCATGATCCGTACCACCAAGGTAATGAGTTACATCGCTATGTGTCCACAATCCTTTTTCTAGAGATAACCCACGGTCACGTAAAACTTTGGCTAGCAACTTAACGTATTTGTCATAGCTGCGTTTGAATTTTGTATAGTCCGCTGTTTCGCATAACTCTACATGTACAAATCGTTTATTAGCAGCAGGACCGCCACCATAAGCAATGTATTTTGTATCAGCAATTTGGATTGTTTCGTCCCAATCGACTGCATAGTGAACAAATGCATTTCTCCATGTTCGAGACTCATATTTTTGAATGTTAATAGCTGGAGCTTCTGGAGTTGCTGTAGAATGTGCTACAACTCCCTCATAAGCACCTACACCATAACGGTATGGTTGTTTTGGTAAATCAGGAATAATAAGCGTTCTATGAGCAAAAGTACTTGTAGCAAAAGAACCACCAAGTACTAGAATCATAAGGAACGAGGTAATATGTTTCATTGTCTTTTTCATTTAGCATCAACATCCTTTTTCATAATTTTTGTGTGGTCAAATAATCCACTCGCTGACAGTCCAATGATGATTCCTTGAAATACATTTGTTTTGATATCTCCGCCCATAAATAAAACACCTAGCATAATGCCAAGCGTTAAATTTAGTAACGGAACATATTTTGTTTGTAATCCAATTGTTTTTCCAATCTGTGAAAGACCAACTACAATTCCAATCATTACAGTAATTTCAAACATTACATACCACCTCCTTTCATTAAGAAAGTGAGTGTTGCGCCTATAATTCCACCTACAATAAGTCGCAAGATCCAGGTAGTATTAGCGCTAATCTTATCTAATTGCTTATTGATATTGATAATGTCTTTCTCATTACCTGTTGTCCGCATTTCTAAACTTTTAATCTCTAAGCGAATGTCCTTAATATCTTGCTTTATTTCTTGAACATCACTTCTTACTTCTTGTAATCCTTCCACTTTGACCACCCCTTTTAGGCAATAAAAAAAGAACAGCTTATGGCTGCTCTGGTTTTTTATCAATTAAATTTTGAAGTAACAGTTGTTCTAAAACTTCAATTCTACGGTTCATTTGTTTATTTTCTTCTTTTAACTCTTGAATTTCAGCATCTTTAGCTTGTTTTTCTTCTTGAAATGCCTTTATTTGAATTGCTACTGAAGAATATATTTCAGCTGCATTTCTTGTCTTTGTAACAAAACAATCAGGAGTATTTTCATCATCTGCAATCCACCCATAGTGAGTTTCTATATCGTTTGTTGTAAGAATTTGGTCCCCTTCAACACGATTCATTCGCTTCTCATATAAGTCTTCTATATCTGTTT
This sequence comes from Bacillus cereus group sp. BfR-BA-01524, assembly GCF_022662595.1. Lineage (NCBI taxonomy): Bacteria > Bacillati > Bacillota > Bacilli > Caryophanales > Bacillaceae > Bacillus > Bacillus cereus group sp. BfR-BA-01524. Next base: position 9,094 of record NZ_JAKUDW010000059.1, read on the forward strand.
TCAAGTTATATTGTTGGATTTGAAGTGCCATAATTTTTTCTATTGCACTAAACTGCACGTTACGAATATTTGTTTTGTATTCACGTTTCGATGCTGTTTGGAAAGCTGATGCCGTAACAGCGTTATATGCACTTCCCGACCCATTTTTAACCTGAAGTGTTTTATATCCCTCAACGTTGCCATTTCGTAGCATTACTGTTTGGAATCGAAGGTCTGTTTCAGCGTTGGGCGTTGCAACTATATCAAGCATATTTTTACCTTTTAAGTTGAATACAATGGAAGACTGACTGTCCATCCATACGGATTTAGATCCACCTTTTAATGTTATTCCACCAGCAGAGTCTATCCAAAATGCGTTCGATGGATTAGATACTGTGAAGGTAGCACCGTTGGCTACTTCAACCCAATATGATCCATTCTTTGCATACTGACTTATACCTTTTCCAGAAGTGATAATTGTATGCCCACCAGAATTGACCTCTGTATTCTGATTACTTTTCATAAACAACGCCCCACCAGTAAGAATATCTACGTGGCTAACAGAATCTAAACGAATTGTATTAGTATAAGCGCTAAATTGTTTATCAGACCTTAGGGTAACTCCATTATTACCAGTAATATAAATATAGTTATCTCCATTAAGAGATACATCCCCTTTTGTATCCACATTTAATTTAGCGCAATAATGTGGAGTTTGATCCGCATCATAACCTTTAACAATACCAAAGCTACCGGTATAGTAATTTTCTCCTTTCACTGGGAATTGAGATATTGTTAAAGTACCATCGCGGAAACGTGATGTATCCACATCATCATGCATAAGTATTGTTGGTTGTATTTGGCTATCAACAGCTCTTTTGTAATAACCAATAAACATTCGCGTTAAATTCGATTCCATCAAGCGTATGAATTGTTTTTGGATGTGTACATAGTTAGTACCGTTGTCTGTCCGTACTGTAGAACCAACTATCTCTCCACCACGTACTAAGTTACCGTTTAGTACACCCGTTGTAATGAAATCAGCGACAATCCTTCCATCCATTGTGATTGCCGTATTATAGGGTCCATTAATGCCTGTGGAGGAATAACCAAATCCATTGATATTCCATTGCCACACTTTTTTAGCGGTTCTTTCATCAGCTGTATCCATAATCAAAATTCTTTCTGGATATATACGAACATGGCCACCGAAACCGCTATTGATTAAATTCGTAGCATTTTCGCGTGCTTGTTCTAATATTGATTTTTCCATTCCTTTAACGTTGTTTTTAATACCATTGACGCTATCTCTAATATCATTGAAGTTATTCTCAACATTATCAACTCTGCCTGTTATATCAACGAATGACTCTTTAAAATTGCCTAATGTCAATTCGATATACTCTTCATTGATCGGGTCGTATTTGTAATGATTAACTTTAGCTTCAATTTCGAAACCGTCTTCTTCATGTATAACTGTTACTGTATCTCCCATATATACACGTTGTAATACCGTCAAATCTTTATACTCTTCAGTTTGAGATAGCTCTTGAAACTCTACTTTATATGTCGCTTTTGGATAATCAACATGTTGTTCATCGTACATTTTTTTTGCGGCATTGCGTAACATTTCATATGCTTGTGGTAACGGAACTGCGTCTTCGTCGTCAGCATAATCACCAATAGCTGCTTTAATGTGTTCAAATTCAACAACTCTAATTTTAGGTTTAATATATTTACTAGCGTTATAGCTTTCCACGTACTTTTCTGGTAACAGTAGTCCATCAAAACCTTTAGGCATCATTCGAGTTATAACACCTTGCCAATCAACATCGCCTTCATATCCTAATAAATCTTTTTTGTGTTGAATAACAACACCGCGATCTTTTCCACGTTCTCTTAGCATGTGGACGGTGAAATTATCCCTTTTTAATTCCCCGCCCCAACGACTAAGAAAAGAGTTGTCCTGGCTGTTATCAAGTATTGCTTCGACTGGGTTTTTTCTAACCAAACGAGAACTAGAAATTGTATTGATATCACTAATGAAATTAAAATTAGTGTTATATTGCATACGTTCTTTCATTTGTTGTAATGCTGCTTGTCCGCCCTTTTCTTGAATAAATGTATCTTCAATCAAGTTATCAACGAGATCATAGAATACGTGATAACAAAATACGTGTAATTCACCCATAGAAGGTGCAGGTCGTGCTACACGAAACAATTGATTGCCATCAGGTGTTGGCGCTTTGATTAAACATTGACCACCTATTTCTAATCCATGCGGAGCGAATAACGGATATTTAAAACTTAAGACGTATAAACCATTTAATTCTTCTTCAATAACTGCATCGTAAATATTATCGTCTAAAATACCTATACCATTGTGAGTAAAATCCGTTTCAGTTGGTTTATATAATGTAATCATAAGTAACGCCACCTCGGGTCAATTTGTAACTTTGTAACAGTTCCAGTCCATTTTATTGTGTTTGCACCTTCAGAGAATGTGGGAAAATTACCGATCATATTACTATTCATCGGCGAAGTGTTCGAATATGCTTCTTTTAACTCGGAATCAATTACTACTGAACTATTTACATTTTTAATTAAGAATGAAACATCATTTATCGTAACAGTAATTGATCCACTACCATAAATCGTTATTTTAGGTAATGAATACTTAGTGCCCGAGTTTACAAGAGTAGTTGTCTTAGTTATTTCCAAAGGTTGTAGAATAGCGTATTCGAATGGATCAGCTACAAAAGTAACTTCGAATTGTCCATATTCTTCTATTTCATTAGCGATACTACCTATTTCCACACTTTTTATTTTTCTATAAACGTTATCATCTGTAAAAGAAAGGGTTTTAGCGTTCAATAGCCACGCTTTTATACGTCGTAACAATGGTTTGATGTTATAATCTTCTAACAAGTTAAAGTCAATCTTGAAAGTAACGTCTTCATAACCATTTTTCTTTGTTAATGATCCGTTTTCTCTACCAGGAACTTCAATAAACTCTATTTTTTCTTTTGCTGTTGGTATGTCAGGGCGCTCTACCATACAAAGAAGATAGTCACGTCCTAATATTTCATTTATTCGAATATCAACCACGTCGCGCCCTCCCTATACCGATATTTAACATTTGTCCTTTCTTTGCAAACCAATCATCAGCTTTTTCAAACATTTTATTTAGATCACTTTCATTTTTAACAGTTGTATTAAAAGTCACTTCATTTTTAATTTCTTGTGGTTGTTGTTGCTGATTAGCGTTAACACCTTTACTCAATGACAATGAATTGTTAACAATGTTAGGTAAATTAGAAAGAATACCATTGCCACCTATTGTTTTAGTAATCCTTTGTACCGTATCTCCTAGTGCACCTCCAGAAGAGAATGGAGCTAATGGAACGCCTTGATTTAAATTAACAGCTAATGCCCTTGGCGCGGCGAATGATGCTGGGGCAATTCCTTGATTTCCTGTATTATCGTTAACACTTATAGAATAAGAACTGCTAAATGGATTTAATTTGTTTAAAATGCCACCAGCTTTATTCCACGCTCTTGTAACCGTATCGATAATACCGTTCATTACTCTTATAATAGAATTCCAAAGATCATAAAAGAAACCAACTACACTATTAATCGGTTTGTAAACACTTTGAAGGATATCTGAAACATAACTCCAATTGCTACGAACGATGTTAGAGATATAATTGAATGTTCCAGACACGCCAAAAGACAACCTATCCCAAGCGCCAGTTACATTAGATACGACATTGTTCCAAATACCAGAAGTTATGGCATAAACTACATTCCAAGCGCCTTCAATTCTGCTTTTCACTTCATTTACTGCATTACTAATATTCGAAGTTATCGTATTCCAAACTCTCGAAATAGTAGAAGTTATTTCATTCCATTTGTTGGATGTTGTATTTTTAGTTGAAGTCCAACCGCTTGTAACAGTATCTGTTGCTTTATTTATCTTGTTCCTAATATATCCAACAATCTCATTCCAAACATCAGAAATAAACGTCGAAACCGCGTTCCACGCCTTTGATGTTATATTTAATACGTAATTCCAACCTTCCTGTATTTTAAGTTTTATAGGGCCCAAAAATTCATTTACAGTATCAGTGATCCATTGCCATGCTTCACGGATTATATTAGTAATCCAATTCCACGCTGTACTGGTTGCACTTGTGATTGCATTCCACAATTCTGTGATAGTGTTAACTAACATATCTCTATATTCTATAAAAGTAGAGGAAATAGCATTCCAAGCTTCTTCGATGTAAGGTTTAATCCATTCCCAGAATTGTGTTACCGGTTCTTTTATTAATTCCCATCCTAAAATGAAAGCAGTTAATAACAACTGTAAAGGGAATGTTATGATTTGGAATAGAATATTCCAAGCTATTTGCGCGATCTCTTTCAAACCTTCCCAGAATGCTGAGAAACCTGATTTTACAGCTTCCCATGCGTCAGAACAAATTTGTTTGAACGAATCCCATGTACTTGAAAACCATTCAATCGTTGCTGTCCACATTTCATTTGCTATGTTGCCAACTTCAGCCCAAAAGTTATTCCAATTATTTTTAAACTCTTCCCATTGTTGACTAAACCAGTGCGATATCATATCCCATGCCATTTGAATCGATTGGGCTACATTATCCCAACCTTTAGAACAAGCATCGCTAATTGTTGTCCACAATTCTGACATCCATGTTGAAAATTGGCTCCATTTTTCTTTAAGCCAATCTGTAATACCTCCCCAGTTGTTAAATATAGCTATAACTACTACGACTGCTGCTATTATTGCAGCTATTGCGGCTACAACTAATGCGACAGGAGCGCCAACAAATGCAGCTATTACGGTGACTACTATCCCTATCGCTTCAGCTATAGCTGAAATCCAACCTATTAGAGTACCGATAAAACCAATTACCGAACCGACGGCGGTTATTATCGTCCCTATGGCTGTTATCGTAGCTCCTATGACTATTAATAACGGGCCAATTGCCGCCGCTAATGCCGCAATAATTACGATTGTTTGTTTAGTTTTAGGATCAAGTTTAGAAATCCAGTCCATTAATTCTTTTAATTTTTCAACAACAGGCATTAACGCAGGTAATATTTCAGTCCCGAATTGTACGGCTAAAGTATGAAGTGTTTGTTGTAATTCTTTGAATTTATTTTCCGGTGTGTCCTCCATTTGTTCAGATAAATGTTTAACCTCTCCGGTAGCATTTCGGGCATCATCAGACATTTTTTTAAGTTTTTCGCCGCCACTATGAACAAGTATTTGCCACGATGCTAAATGTTCTTTACCGAATATTGTAGCGATTGTAGCGTTTTGTTGTTCTTGTGTCATTCCTTGTAAACCGTGTTCAAGTTCGTCCATGACTTGAGGTAATTGTTTCATTTGTCCGTTTGCATCAAATGCACTGAATCCCATTTTCGCCATAGCTTTAGACATAGCCTTTGTTGGCTTAGTTAAGTTAACGAAACCAGATTTCAAAGCCCTTGCCGCTACAGACGCTTCAATACCATTAGATTGTAATAAACCTACAGCAGAAGCGGTTGTTGATAAATCTTGTCCAGCTGAATTTGCAGTTGGCCCGATAATTGACATTGCTTCTGTTAGAGAATGAACGCTAGCTTTTGTATGGTTAGCTGTATAAGCGAATATGTCAGCCATCTTATTGATACCAGCTATATTCTGCTCAGCGTTATTTGTTTTTTGTCCTGTAGCTTCATAAGCAGATCCTAATCCGTCCACAGTTTTTGATAAATCTTCATTCGCGCCACGGGCAGTATGGAGAGAAACAGTCATGATTCGCATCGCTTCTTCTGCTGTGTAACCGTCTTTAACTAACACAAGTAAACCTTCATTTATTTTTTCGGTACTAACACCAAACTTTTGAGAGTTAGCAAGGGAACTATCCCACATTCTGCTCATAACGTCGTTAACTTGTTGAGAAGTTAACCCTGTTGCGTTTACCTCTTTTCGAATATCAGCCATTTCATGTTGGAATTTCGATGCTTCTTTTGCAGCGTAACCCATGGCGCCAGCTATAGGAGTTGTCACTTTCATTGACATGTCTTTTCCTACACTAGAAACACTTTGACCGACTTCTTTTACTTTGTTACCGAATTCTTGAACGTGTGATTTAGCTGTTTTAAAGCTGTCTCCAACTCTTCTTTCTAGAGCTTGCGTTTCTCTGCCTAGTTCAAATTCAGCTTGTCTTGCCCTATTTAATTCGGTTTCTAACCTTTTAACTTCTTCAGATCCAGCGCCGAATGCAGTTTTAGCATTATTTAATTGTTGCGCTAAATTTCGAGACTGTTCACCAGCGTTTTGTTGCGCTTGCTTTAAATAGTCATATTGTAATTTCGCCTTGGAAGTTTCCGAAGCGTTCTTTCCTAGTGAAGCTGCTTGGAGATCGTACGCCGATTTTAATTTATCAGCTTCAGTTTTTAAACTGGAATGGGCTGTTTTCAAACCTTCTAACGCTTGCTTTGACTTACCTATTTCACTATTTCGTAATGCTTCAGCTTGTTTAGCTTCTTTTAATGATTCGGTAGTAGTTTTTATTTTGTTAGAAATTTCAGTTTCAGCAATTTGTGCACGTCGTAACGCTTCTTCAGCCTTCTTTGTTTCTGTTGCATTTTCTCCCCACACTTGTTTTGTTCTTTGAAGTTGTTCCGCTGTCTCTCTTGTTTTGTTTTTAGCGATATCATATTGCTTCTCAAGTGTGGATAACGAAGTCTTATATTTATCAACATCAGTTCCGGTTAACTTCATTTGTGTTTGAGCTAACTTTAACTCTTGTGTTAAGGCTCTATTCGCCTGATTCATTTCGTTTATCTTAGATTTATAATCAGCGGTGTCAGCCTTAAATTTAATTATGGTTTCTTTTGAAGGAGTAGCCATTTATTTTCCACTCTCCTTTTCTTGGATATAGGCTTTCCACCCTTCGTAAGCACTTTTGTTTTCTGCTATTCTTTGAACATCCCTTAAGGGTAAATTCCAAAAGTCACTTTCCGATATTTCAAAAATAAATACGTATAGACTGTATAAGTCCACAACGAATTCAATTTCGAATTTAGGAAGTTTTAAGCCTTTTTTCCGGCTTTTTGTTGAAAACCTTTTGCCATGTTGTTTTTAGCTTCTTTTTTCATAACTGCACCGAAATAATCGAACGCCTCTGACATATCAACTTCATATACTTCCATGAATGCTTCAAATTCCATATATCCAGTAGGATTTGCTTGACGATAAGCCGCATAAACAATACGGAACGTATCTAATAAATCAATGTTCTGAATTCCGCCAGCGTTTAATAAAGTACTTAAAAATCCTTTATCGATAATGCCTTCTTTTTCTAATTTGAATAATGTTAAAGCTGTTAAGTTAGGATTCGCCTTCACTACTTCACCATTTGATAACGTAATTTCTTTTGTCATGTAATTTCTCTCCCTATAATCAAAATTAAAAGGCACTCATAAAGAGCACCTTTGATAGAATTTATTTTGTTTGTGCTGTTTTTCGTAATTTAGCCGAATCAAATTTTGTCATCCATTCTTTTGCAACTGTTTCCGGTAGTTCGATACCTTCATAATAGAAACGACCGAATTCGTCAGATAACGCTGTTACTTCTAATTCTACTTCGGCTAGTTCTTCAGCACCGTTTTCTACACTCTTAACAAAACCTGTTGCACTTGTACAATTAGGGAATGCGATTAAACGTGTGTTTTCTTCGAATATGTCAAGCTCTTCCGCAACGAACGCAAAATCTTTTCCTAAGCTGTCGATACCATATGAGTAAACGCCATCGATCAACCCTTCGTTTGTAATACCAAAAATGTTACGAATAACCTTTAATTGCATGTGACCGCTAATTTTTACATTCATTTGTGTTGGTTTTGATTTTTTCTTTTGAGTAAAGCCGCCGCATTTCTTTTCAACTGATTTAATTTCTGTTTCTGCATCTAATTTACCTACACAACCGAATGGGTCAGTTACATGTTCACCTTTAAAAAGTACACTAGCATTTTTAATCTCGACCGCATCAAATACATCAACTGTAACTGGCATATTATTGCCCTCCTAAAGTTTTATTTATTTCTTCTATTAAAGATTTATTTAATTCCTCAATAGAGTAATCGACCTTTTTATCCACACCACGCTCCATGAACTTTTTGGCCGCCTTTTTCTTACTTGTACCTAATCCCAAATCAGGGAAAACTAAATATCTATATTTCGATTTTGGTTTTAATGTTAATGTTAAATTCTCTTTGTTATCGTCATTAATAGATTGATATAGTTTAGCGTGGGCTTTCTTTCTATTCGATATAGGCATTAAGCCAAGAACTGACTTTTTCATTACTGGTGCAATTCTAGACTTTAAATCTTCATTTATTATCTTTTCCGCAACGTTTGGTAATCGCTCAATGTTTCTTTGCAAAGATTCAAATTTAGAAGCATCAACACTAAAATTAGCAGGCATATTTTACATTCCTTGTAAGCTCGAATGTTAATACATCAACAAAAAACTCTGTATCTTTCTTCCTCATTTTTTCTTTGAGCGATTTATTACATGTGTGGCCAGTTTTACTTAGTGAACTCATAAACTCAACTTGCAATACATCTAAGTCCTCACGATTTTCCGAAAAATAATAAACTGTTACATCTTGTGTAAATGCGCTTGCCCCCGCTCTAACAAACCCACCTGTTTCAAATACAACATGGTTGATTGTGGATAGATTCGCTTCATCCTCCTGAACTGAGTCCTGGTATACTTCTACTGTGTGGAAGAAAGACTCTAAATGCTGGACTAGTTTACTATTAAACTTTTCAATTAAATCATTCAGTGTCATCTAGACCACCTACCTTTTGCAAGTATAAATACATGCTATTTTTAAAACGATCCGCTTTAATGATGCTATAAGAATGTCCTCGTAATTCAATTATTAGGCTGTCCACATCCTTATTCTTGAACATAGGAGCGTATAACGTTTCAATTTTCATATCTAACTTTTTATCAATACTTTCAGCGAATTGAATATCAACTTCACGGCACGAAAGTTCCGAAAACCTAAGTCTGATAATCTCGACATTTTCACGTCCGATTACTTTTTTAGCGCTATTCCGGATCGTTTTACTTTCCTTAACGCTAATAAATCCATCATTAAATGTTTTTCTATGTTGTTCAATTGCCATTATTCTTCTTCCTTTCATCGATTGCGACATGTAATATCAATCGTGAAAGTGGTTGTCTGAAGTTACTTTCAAAACTGTCTAACGCATTGTTATATTCATAACGAATACGGTTAATAACTAGCTCTCTTGCGGATAAATTGACGGCTAGATCAAGTTCAGCGCCTACTAAATCATTGATAAAATAAACGGAACGATCTATAAGCTTTATGATGTCCTTGTCTTCTTCATCCCAAGTGATTGCTAGTGCATGTTTTACATCTTCTAACAAATCAAAAGGCGACTGTAACGTCGCCTGTGATTGATTGTCACTCATAAAGGATCACTCCCTATTTAGTAGGTGCTGGAGTAGTCACCGCTGTACCTGGGTCTTTCATTTCAGAAATATCATAAACTAAGAATGATTCATTTTCTTCAGCACGACCATTAGCGTACATTTTAGCGATGTATAAATCTTCATCTTCGATAGCGCGTGTTTGATCGTAAACATCTAAACGTTGTGCTCCACCTAATCCAAGGAAGTAATCTTTTGCCATACCAGCGATTAATTTACCTTTAGGAACAGCATTTGATTTAACGATTTTACCTGGAATCGGAAGAACGTTATAAGTGTAAGTTCCATCCATGTTAGGTCGTGTAGTATAACCATAAATTTTAGACCAGTAGTCTACAGGGTTAACGATTAGTAACACATTAGATGGATTACGTTTACCATCTTTAGTAAGTAGAGCCATGATATTACCTAAAGTGTAAGGATTAAGGTCTTTTAACTTACCGGTATAGGCTTTATCAGCATGTACGCCCCCTGTAACAGTTAATAAATCTTTCATCATGCCTACAGGTTGATCTTTACCAGTACCACGAACGATAGCTAATTCTAAAGCGATTTTTAAAGATTCAACTAATACAGTTCGAACGTAGCGATCTAACCAAGTCGGGCCAAGGTCTAACATTGCTTTACATACAGGCATAAATGCTGATAATTTGTATTCCTCAATTTTAATCGTTTCGAAACCTTCATCTAAAAGTTCTTTGTGAGCCGCGCACAATTTACCCCAGAAGGCAGTTTGGATATCACCTTTTTTAAGAATCCATTCAGTTAAAGCACCGACGTTAACAAATGTAATTTCAGATAATAATTCATGATTTTGAACTAAGTCTTCAAATACTCGTTCGATAACAGTTGGTGGTACTAATGCTTCAGTACCAGCAAAAGAGTTACCTGCAATTACTTCATTGTAGTATTTCGTTTCTTGACTAGTTAAAGCACGTCCACCACGAGCAGCTAAGATAGCTTGATCGCTAGATTGTACTGATGCTTGTGCTAAAATTTTTTCTTGAATACCTTGAGCGAATGCAACTAACGCATCATTCACCTCTTCATCTGAACCAGATGCTAAAACCTTACTTAAATTTTGTTGATTTTCAAATTTCGTTTCTAAGTCTTTAATCATTGTAAATTACCTCCTACAGTTTAATAGATTTTAATAGTGAAACCATAAAGTTAGCTGATTTTTCAGCGTTTTGAGTACGTTTGTCACCTTCGTTTTCGATAGATGCAATGATGGGTTGTTCTTCAACTTCATTTGTAATTACAGATTCACTGTCCACACTTGATTGTATTGAATCAGTGATTACGTCACAGAAACCGAATGACTTAGCTTTTTCAGCGGTCATATAAGTTTCGTTGTCTAGAAGTGTTTCTAGTTGGAAAAACTCACCGTTAAAACGGCTGTTATAAGATTGAATTAACGCTTCGTCAACGTCACGTAGCATTTTAGCTTGCTTCTCTAATGAGTCAGCATTACCGAATGCATATGTCGATGCACGATGTACCATCATAGTGGTATTAGAAGGCATTTCGATTTTATTAGCACCCATCGCAATTAATGAAGCGGCTGAAGCGGCTATACCATCAATAACGGCAGTTACATTAGAAGGGTGATTTTTTAAGTAGTTGCAAATTGCAATCCCTTCAAACGCATCGCCACCATTTGAATTGATGTGAATTTCAATGTCATTTGTAACACCATCTAACATTTCTCTTACACCTTGGGAAGAAATGTCACCGAAAGGAGCTTTACCAATATTCCCATACATATAAATGACTGATTTACTATTGTCCTGTTGATTGTTGTCCATCATTAGGAACTTCGGTTGAATCTTTTCCATTTCCAATATCTTCACCCCCGTTCATAGTTCCGCTTATCCTTGCTCTCTCATAGTTCTTAGTAACATAACGTTCATTAGCCCAATCTTCTTTTATTTGTTCTTTTCCTAGACGTTCTAATACATCGTTTATGCTCATGCCACCGACTGCAAATAGCTTGTCAACGGAATTAGCAAACTTAGTAAGGTCGAACAATTTGAAGTTGTCCATGTTGAATCTAATGTATGTTTTACTTAAATATTGCTCTCTAGAGAACATCTTCTTGTTATATTCGTTAGTAATCATTTCCCCTATTGGTCTTACTGCGAATATGATAAAGTTATCTAAATCGCCAGTAGGATTACCGGTAGTTGAAATGCCACCTTCACTTATTCCACTTAGTAATGAAGGAGGAATGTGGAAGGCAGTTGCCACGAAATCTAACATATCTTTTGCAAGGTTTTTGATGTCCCTCGTATCTAAATTACGTGGGTCCTTGCTTTGATCTTCCATTTGTACGTTGTCAGGTAAGAACATGATTGCTGCTAACTTTTCAGGATTCATATAATCTTTTGCTTTCTCTTCAAAAAGTTCTTGCGAAGCTTTTCCGTTTTCATCAGTTAACGAATTCATGAAACGGCCTCTGAACAAATAACGTATTCTTCCATTGCCTTTGTAATCTGACATCGCTTTAGCTAGTAATAGTCCATATGAACTATATAAACTATTAATCACGTTGTTTATTGACTCTACAGAAAGGCTCAAGTATAGAACATCTTGTTCTCTAAATTCCTTCGTTAAAAGCTGATTGTTAATCGAAACACTTTTATAAACATACTCATTAAAACCATTCGTAGTTTCACGATGAAACGATTCAGCTATCCACAGTTCCTCACCTATAGGTAAGATTAACGCTTCCTTTTCGTAAATTAACTGATGGACAACCTTATACCAAAACTCATGGGCATTTTCATTCTTATTTGGTGCCACATTTAATTGGTAGTAGTTCAAACTTCTTTTTAACTTGCCACTTCTATATGTTTCAAAATCACAAGCTACTAAACTACGAGCAATTAAATCGATAGCAGCGTTAACATACAATTTCTTGTAAGCAATTTCAGCTTTAAGTGTCATCACACTACAATCAACATCCGGGACTGTTCCATTATCACTTTTTCCTAAAAAGGTTTTAAAAACATTACGAATTCCCATTTTTTCACCCCCTTTCTCAGAATGACCATACTTGCATATCGTTTAAATCGACTGCATAGTCTTCAAGATCACCGTCGAAATTGAGCGCATGTGTGAACGCAAAAAACCCGTCAGTTTTTCTTTTGACAGGGTCGATTTTTTTATATTCTTTTGAGCCATTTCCTAGTTCGTCCACATAAACATTCCCGCAATACCAACGCATAACAGGATCGTCGTGGAAAACAATATTATGATTTATGAATAGATGTTGGATTAATGGGTCTAACATAGCATGAATGTACTGCCCGCGCCTTACTATCTCAACTCTTTCGTTAAAACCAGCTTCTTCTAATAAAGGTTTCAAGATTACAGAACGGAATTTATCAATCGCGATACGCTTAATGTCGTATGTTTTCGATTTTTCTAAAAACCAATTGATAACACGTTTGGGCTCGATTTCTTTATCATAGACGATGGTGAAGAGTCCTTTTTCCACACCTATATCTATAATATCTTGATTAATATCCTGCATTTTCAATGCCTGATGCCATATAAAGGTATGGTGAATCCAATAACGCTTCCCTTGCCGTTTGAATAGCAAACCGACGCTGCAGAAATCGCGTAATTCTGCGTAATCTACACCACCAATACATTCATATTTGTGTAAATCATCAGGTAAAGGTTGATCTGTTGCAAGAAGATCCTCATAAGTAGCGATTTTATGTTGAAATAGCTGCTTCGGAATGTTCATCCGTTTTGTCATGAATTCAACATGCATAGGAATGTTGGTTTGACAATCGGCCCATTCTTCTTTCATCGTTTCGAATAATTCCATATTATCTCGAATAGAAGGATTGGCTTTTTCCCAGTTTGCAATATCTTCGACTTCTTCTTCGGAGTCTAATTTACAGATGAAGGGGAATAACTTACTCCTTTCAACTTCGCCACTTAGAATCATTCGAGCCTTCTCTTTCATATCATCCAAAACGCCACCACGGACATATCCATCCGTTGTTAAATAGAAAGTTCGTCCATCTTTAACTTTACCCAAGGCTGAACGGAATACTTTAATCGACTTATAATCTTCATATTCATGAATTTCATCGAACCAAACCGATCCAGGACGTCGTCCATCTTTCGTTCTAGCATTAGAAGTATTGAATTTCATGTGAGATTTGTTTGTTTTATGTTTAATTAGTACCTTTGTAGCACTAAATGATTTCTTTAAAACCTTATTTGCAGGATTTTCTATTACTTCCTTCACGTCATCGAATGTAGTTTTTGCTTGTTCTTCAGATGTCGCGATCCATTCAATGTGATATCTATCTATACCAAACTGTTTAGATAGCATATAGAAGTTTAAATATCCGGCATATCCGTTTTTACCACCGCCACGTCCCATCAGTATTAATATTTGATTCCAAACAAGACGGTTGGTGTCCTTATAACGAACGCCGAACACACAAGCGTTAACAAAACGTTGCCATGCGAATAATTCGAATGGAAAATATTTAGCTGGGATATTAACACTATCCTCAATAGCTTGAACATCAACATAAACATTTGGATCATCTAAAGTTTTTCGAACTAAGGTCATTAATTGTTTTTGTTCATTACAAGAACGGATAGATCCGCTTTCCACAGCATGCATGTACTCACTAATGAAAGGATGATATTTATAAGGAAGATTAGACTTCTGCATCATCTTCATCATCCTCACTTACCGCCTTAAGTCCTAACTCATTAAGAATCTTTAACATTTGCGTGTTAGTTTTATTCAACTCGTTAATGCTATCGTTTTTTTTCATAAATCCATTAGCGCCTAGTACAGATACACCGCGATCTTTTACATCAGCTATCAATCTGTTTTTTATATCCCAAAATGACATATAATCTTCTACTAAATCCATAAAATGAGCGTGTATGATACCGTTCGTGCCGAGTTGTTCATATAAATCATCTCTTATTTTATTTCTAAGCGTTTTTTCTCTGTTTTTTTGAAGTTTTGCAACCTTTTCCGAAACATTTTTTAGACCTTTTTCATTTATCATGTCTTCCCAATAACGGCTGCGCCATGATTTAACAGTGCTAACCGATACGCCATATTTATCCGCGATATCCTTGTATTTAACACCTTCTAAGAAATCTTTGAACGCTAATTTATATTTACTTTGTTTTCCGCTCACAATATCACCACCCCGCTTTTTCATTGGATTTTTTCGAAGATTAATTTTAAAAATGACACTTGTAAAGACGAGAATAATCATGTATAGTTTTACTTAGAAGGAAACTGTGGCGACGGTCCACTGATTACAAATACATATCGAAAATTTTAATCATCCCAGAGAAGGGATGGTATTTTTTTTGCCTTTTTTTCTATTCCCACGCGCGTAACGCGAAAATAAAAAGAGAAATCCCCCCTCGCGTTGCTCGGTCCCCCAGCAAAATTGTTTCTATATTTTACCCGGGGGGTGTCTCAGGAAATTTGTCTTAAATTATTTTATAGCTAAACCGAAAAACTTATCAGCGTATTCAATTATTAAGTTAGCTTCTTGTAATGTTAGATTTAAATATTGTTCTAGCCAATGTTCACGTAAAGAATTCTTGACTGTTTGTAAGGATGTCTTCTCACATGCTCTTGGATTACATATGTGTCTTATCTGTTTGTATGTTGTGTAGATATCATTTCCAAATCGTTTGTATAAGTCTACATCAGTAAACGTTCTATCAGTTGGCTTCTTGCGTTCTATTTGTCTTATGATATTTAATTCATACGTATTACTTTGTATCGTTAGGCTGTCCACACTTACCACCTCTCTTCATCTACTATCGTGCAGCGCTTCTTCACTATGTTCTTCTCTTTGCCATGTTCTTTGTTATGGCATTGAATACATAATGTTTCTAGGTTGCTTAGTATGTATGCTAAGTCTGGTCTGTCACGTAACTCCTTGATGTGATGGACGTTACGACCTTTGCTATACTTACCTTTGCGCTTGCACTCCTGACATTCACCGTTGTCTCTCTCTAATGCCTTAAACCTAACGTTCCTTCTCCAATATGGATGCTTATAGAACTTAATGATATTATCTTGCTCATATAGTTTATTAATCTCTTGTATTGTTAGAGGTTGCATGAACTATCCTCACCCCTTATCTTTCCTTAGCCAGAAACATCTTCCCACTTAGTTCCATACAATTGAATGCCTAGCATATGAGCTTCCCCTTTATCTTCCATCCTGTGCAACTGGTTCAGCACTAACTCATTAATACTCTCGCATTTAACTACTCCAGAACGAATACGTAATTCTAATTCTTTTGAGGCATCTTGCATCAGTTCCTTATCCATCTTCCATCCTCCTCCAAAACAAAATAGCACCCAAATGGATGCTATTTTTGTACTAATATCTTTCTTGGCTTACTTCTTTCATACGGACCAATAATCCCATTCTCTTCAAGCCGATCAATAATCTTTGCTGCGCTTGTATAACCAATTCTAAACCTGCGTTGTAACATAGATACTGATGCAGCTTGCATTGCAATTACACATTTTCTTGCTTCTTCATAATGTTTCTCTGCAATTTCATCACTTAAATATTTACCTGACATATAGTTCTCACCTTCCATATAAATAATAAAAAGCATCCGAATGGATGCTTAGATATATATTATTAATTTGTAATTCAATTACGGTACGTGAAGTTTTAATCTTCTTCCAATCACCTAATGATGATCCGCTGATATATTAAGTAATTGGAAGAAGAGCAAAAGCTCTCCCTAATAACGGTAACATTCAATCATTACCATCTGCTGGTTTCGGATTTTATGTGCCATCATTATGAAATCGTTTAGACAACATATAGATTATAAAGGAACATTATGAGTCGTGTTTTCCGCCACTTCTCACAATACAAATATAACATGTTAATTCCAAAACAACCGACACACTTACTGCCAAAAAGCGGTCACATCTCTGCCAAAAAATTGATACTTTAATTTGTTAAAACAATCTCCTTATTACACTGTGTAGGGAGTTTTTATCAATGCTTATATTCCTTCCAATCGTCTCTAAATCCGATGAGCGTTCTGATAAAGAATGAAAAACTGAATACGCAAGTGTATCTGATTGTACAGAATATAACAGATTAGTAAAGTCTCCCATTACAGCCCATCTGTTATGCCTAGTACCCAAACGTAATAATCCAAGTAATATTTTTTCTTTTATTTCATTATCATCAATTTGCTGGAATAAAACGCTGTATTTTGTACCAAGTGTATCTGTATATGTAAACGGCCAACCTTGACTTCCAATATATTCGATAAACTCTGATACTAAACGACCTACTAAATCTGGATACTGAATATGCAAATACTTATATACAATCCCGTTTATTTGCATCATCGTTTCGTGTAATTTCTCTTCATCTTCAACTTTTGACAAGGCATCGGCTAACCTATCAACAATTTTAGTTTCATCCAATAAAAAATCTTGGTCACTAAACTTATTAATATCACTAATTACTTGTAAAAGATTATTTCCTTCTGAACCCTCTATTAATAAATCCATAGCAATATTGAAATGCATTCTTAATTCTTCAACAGAATTATATCTTTCATCTCTATTTTCTCTAGTACATTTTCTAATGACAGCTTGAACAGCTGGTGGAACTGTATTTAAATCTAATACATATGGTTTTTCACCTGTAAAGGCTTCATATAGCATTTTTCCAAAACTATAAATATCTGTTCTTTGGTCTACATACTTTAATGAGTTTGCCGCCTGTTCAGGAGAACAATAATATTCCGATCCACCTATCATTTGTGTACGCGTCAATCTTTGGCTGCCTTCAGCTGAAGTGTTCACACATAATCCTAAATCACATAAAACTAAATCATTATCCGTGTTTAACAAAACATTTCCTGGCTTTAAATCGCGGTGAAAATATCCCTCGGAATGTAAATATTCTAACCCTTCCAGTATATTATTATATACTACTTTTAAACGAGGGAAATCTTCAGATATCTCAAGTTGTACAACACTTAAACTATTTTTATATTTGTTCATAGTATAAAAATATGGCTCATTATCTAAAGAATAACCTTCACACTTAACAATCCTTGGATGATCTAGCTTTGTTAGATATCTAACTTCACGTTTAAATCGTTCAATAGAATCATTATCCAATTTCTTTAGTTCTTTCAATACATAATCGCCTGGCTGTTCAACATTATGTATAAGTTTTTTAGCGGCATACACTACACCAAATCCACTCGGTTCACCTATTTGCTCAATTAAATTCCAACTTATCATAAGAATTCCCCTCCTTGTTCACTTTCAACCTATATTTTACAACAATTATAACTTTAATTGCTTTATTTATATAAAATATTTTCCTGACTTACCCATATCTTATATTGTGTGTAACTGAACCCTTCGTCTAATCCCTTGGTATCATTGATTTCATTTCACTTTCTCTTTTGAGTTACACAGTACGAAAATTATGAGTAACCGTATAGAGATACCACTAATATTTTGAAAAACAAGCTAAGACAAAAATAAAATAAGCTGCCCATGTGGACAGCTTATTTACATAATTTTCGTTACAGGAAGTTAATTTTTAAAATATGTGATAATTGGCAGCTTTACCATTAAACCAATGACTTCCAATATACTCCTGTGCCTTGGTCTCAAGTTCATTTGACTTGAGTTTTATATCTAAAGCATCTGATGTTAAATAGGTAATAACTCCACCATTATCAACCTTAACACTGTTGTACCAAGAAAAAGATTCTACATTTTCTTTTCTTAAAACTTCTAAAAGAGGGGGTCCAAAATAATTACACCAGAACACTCCTGATATTCGTTCTTGAATTGTACCTGTAACATGTTGGCGATTAACTGCAATTTCATCACTTATGTATCCATACAAGCCATTCGTAAGAATAATAAGATCTTTAAACAGTTCTTGTATTTGAGTCTTATATGCCTTATAAGCCTTTTTCTGAAAATGAAACCATATATAATTCGTTTTTTTCCATGGACAATCCCACCATACAACATGCATGGTAAAGCCTTGTGTTTTAGATTTTCCAAGCACTCCCCCAGCTTTACCTAAACTTTTATTTGATTCTATATCAAAACATCCTTCATCTTCTAAACACCATATTTCAATACCTTTTTCTTTACTATATTCTTGTTTTAATGGTTCATACAATCCTAGTTTCTCTAGATGTAATCCATGTTTCTCTAGCAAATCAAAAAATTTTGTTGCTAAATCTGTATCATTGAGTTTTTGCAGCGTATCAATCGTTAGCGTTATTCCCATAACTTCACCTCAATTTTATTGTATACCATATACACGATCGGTTAACATAACGTCTCATTATTGGAAGTTGATTTATATCAGTTTATTCATCTTATAAGTTAGTAGTTTAGTAGTCTTAAAATAATGTATAAGAGATAAAGTCCAAGAAGAACGGCAGTAATCACACGTGATGTTGCCTCCAATCTTTGGTTCTCGTACAATTTATTCAAGAAAAAGAAGAACAGGACTATCCAAATTCCCTTTGAAAAAAAGTCATACAGTATATTAAATATAGCATCAAAAATTTGCATAAGAAAATTCATTGAGCCTCCCTCTTTTTTCCTTATTATACCATTGAGAAAGAATGATATGTTGTGTAATTTTGATTTTATAGGATATTCTTATAAGGTTTTCATAACGTCTCATTATCGGTAGCAATGAAAAGAGAAAACCGTATGCTAACCAAGGAACCTTCTTTTTTGTTCTATGGGCCTATACATTTTTTATACATTCCTATCCTAGCGCGGTTTTAGGGTTCTTGTTTGTTACTGGAACTGTATAAAATCTTGCATACTCTTAGCGTAGTTTTTTTCCAAAATGCTGCAATGCCCCTAGACTAAAAAAGAAATAAGCAATGATTAGATTTTAAACCTAGTCATTGCTTTATCCATTGCATCTTGATTTACTCCTATATAACGTAACGTGACCTTCTCTGACGAGTGATTGAATATCTCCATAAGTAATGCTATGTTTTTTGTTTGCATGTACATATGATAACCGTATGTCTTTCTAAGCGTATGTGTACCTATTTCATCTAATCCAAACTCTGCCGCTGCTCCACTTAATATCTTATATGCCATGCTACGACCAATTGAACGGTTCCTACCTTGTCTACTTTGCAATAAGTACTCTTTATCTTCTCTTTCTTCAATAAACCATTTAAGTTCTCTTTTCAGTGTTGCAGTAATTTGTATTCGTTTCTGTTTCCCTGTTTTCTTTTCTCTCATAGATATATGACTACCTTTGACATCTCCTACCTTCAATTTCAAAATGTCCGAGATTCTCAGGCCTGTATTGATTCCCATAATGAAGAGAATGTAATTACGTAGGCTCTTTTCCTTAAAATAATCTTTTAACTGCTGTATTTGCTCTGGATCACGTATTGGCTGAACAAAATTCATTATTCATTACCTCCAGTTTCTTCTGTCTCGTAAACTTCTAATCCAAGTGCAAAAGCAAGTTTATAAAATGCTTTAGACTTCCAACGTCGATAAGTGCGCTCCGACATTCCGATTTCGTTATAAACCATGTAATCACATACATCCTCCTCTTCTAAATACCGTTTATAAATAATGTCCCTTTGAATACTTCCAGCACGTCCGTTTCCTAATCGATTCAAAAACTGATCAATACGTACTGACATTCTTTCAAGCCACTCTTCTCGTTTACTTTGTTGAATATTTGCTATAGCAACATCTTCTAATGGTTTTCCAACTGTATGTGTAGGACCATGCTCACGTATTTCATAAGAAGAAGTGACTTTCATTTCTTTACGCATCATCCCGAATTGTCTATGTATACGTACGCTTTCCAACACACCTTCTAATTCCTCTTGTGTCGCTGTTCTATCAATTTTTGGTAAGAAAGATAATTGTTTAGTCATGTAAGACCACTCCTTTTTATTTTTAGATTACTTTTGTCTTATTGCTCCACGTCTTCGTTCATAACAAGGTCTATGCATCCCCATTAAATCCTCAATTTCACGAGTACTTAATTTCTCATTTTGTTTTTTCTTATTTTTCTTCTTTCCTTGATTGGATTTCTTTATCCATTCACGCAACTGATCCTTTAACACCTTCATTTCCCCATCTCCCTTTTCAAAATAAAAAGGACACCTATTCGTAAAACAGCCTTAATTGCTGCTTTAATGAATTGGTGTCCTCTAGTTTTCTAGCCGGACTATATTTGTTTGCTTTTAGCTTTCTTGCTTCCCTTATAAAATCCATATCTATGATCAACTTCCGAAATCAAGATTACAAGTACCATAATAATTCCAGCTTGTATGAAGCTTTTCGCATTACTAAAGGTCACAAACATGATGATTAAGTAAAGAGCCAAATACATTCCGAAAAACTGTTTACCATTCATTTTCTATCCCTCCAGTACTGTTATTTTATTATTCCAGCTTTCACAAAAATATTTCTCCAAGCGTTATCAACTTGATATTTCTCTACTGCCTTTGTGCGACGCCCGATAGCTTTCCTAATTTTTCTTTTCTTTAAATTAGTCATTCTCCTAACCTCACTTTCTTATAAAAGGATTATTTTGTTGAGTTTCTACAAAATGGTAATTGTTATATAATTAAATTATTAAAATATTAGGTGGTGATGTAGATGACTGAAGCAATCCGAATTGCTCTTTTCACTCTTGTAGGAATCAGTGCTGTATTCTCTGTAATTAAAGAATTTCAAAAACCAGAAAAAAGAAAATTTTGGATTATATTTGAAACTTTAGTTCTAATCGGGGCAGCCTGGATGTTAATAGGACTTCTCATGTAACCTACATAATTTGTAACCCCCTGAATAAAACTCAACATTCCGTCAATAATATATATACATCTAGAGTTCCATTCCTGTTTGGATCAGTTAGCTTTTGCTAGCTGCTCTTTTATTTGCACGTATCATTAAACACCGAATACCTTATGTTTGAAAGTGCTCTGTCTTATCAAAAGGCGATTTGGCGACAATCGCCTTTTTTATTTCAACAAAATGAAATTTTTATTGTAATCTTCCTTTGTATATCTTCTGGATCTCCACTTCACTGAATCCCTCATACACCGTAAATACTTCTGGAAACTCGCTCAAACACATATCAATAATTGTGTCGTCTGTTGTTCTAATATAGAAGTACTTAACTTCACCCATGTAATCATTGTGTAAGTAATAGCTTCTAATCTGACAATGGTAGCCATTAGCCTCCAGGACTTCATACAGCTTAATTTTCGTTTCATCTATTTCAAATATCGATAACTGCCCTTCGATCTCCACTACTTCCATTACAGTTTCCCCTTTCGATTTGACTGAAATGTTATTTTTTATCCTTGTACTCCATCTCTACAAATTCAGCTAAATCAATTCCTTTCATTATCAATTCCTCTAGAAAGTAAAACGCTTCTTGTTCCCCTTCGTTTTCCCTTACATTTTGAAACTGTAATTTTTGTTCTTCATCTAATTCAAATTTTACCTTCGCTTCTACAACCATCATTCATCCTCCCTATTTATTAAAATAGCGTTTTTATTGAGAAATCACTTTGATTCATTTCCTATATGGTATAATCTGTATTATTTACTTTTCGAGAAGGCATAACGCAATGAGAGAATACTTTGATTTCATTTCAATGTTTTTAACTCCATTCTTATTTTTCAATCTGTATTTTGTCGGTCCTGTTTTAATTTTGATACCTATCTCAATTGTTTTAGCTATTTTGGCTCCGAAAGGTACAGCCAAAACATTTGCTTTTATTAGCTTAATAATTTTAGGCATTGTTTTCGCTTGCATATACATTCTCCTCTCTATGATTAGTTCGGGATTAGCTGAAACTCATCTCAGATAATCCCTTTTCTCTCAAATAACGATTTTGTTAATATTTGATTCACTCTTTATTTTCAACTTCCATATACTTATACGGACTATAAAAAAATACACAATATAGTTCTTGGTCAAAGAGCGTCATACGCCCTAATGGCGCTCTTTTCTATTCAAATAACTATTTTATTAAGTTTCCAATTTAATTGTAATTACTCCCCATCTGTTTTTCATATTTCATCTACATATTTCATTTACTAATAATGAGTTAACTTTTGGAGGTGAATTATGTCAAAAGAAAATCAATTTAATTCTCACGAAATCTTACATGGAGCTGCACTAGATCCAAGTTCTATTGGACCTACATTACCAACTACACCAACATTTACAATACCAACTGGACCTACCGGTAATACTGGGCCTACCGGCATCACTGGACCTACTGGGAATACTGGGCCTACCGGCATCACTGGACCTACTGGGAATACTGGGCCTACCGGCATCACTGGACCTACTGGGAATACTGGGCCTACTGGCATCACTGGACCTACTGGCATCACTGGACCTACTGGCATCACTGGACCTACTGGAGATACTGGGCC
>NZ_JAKUDW010000060.1:0-31804 GCF_022662595.1 Bacillus cereus group sp. BfR-BA-01524
AGAGCCATTGCCGCCAGAGCCATTACCGCCGGAACCACTGCCACCAGAGCCATTGCCGCCAGAGCCATTACCGCCGGAACCACTGCCACCAGAGCCGTTGCCGCTGGAACCACTGCCGTCAGAGCCATTGCCGCCAGAACCGCTGTCGTCAGAGCCACTGCCACCAGAACCGTTACCGCCGGAGCCGCTGCCACCAGAACCACTATCGTCCTGAGAACCGTTATCTCCTGGAGGTTTATTATTATCCTTTAAATTTCCTTCTGCAAAATGATCGCTATTTTGTACAATAGCGTTTGTTAATGGTTGGAAGTTTTCAGTTGCAGCATTACCGATATTTAAACCGCTAAAAAAAGATAAAGAGAGTGTTGATGCTAAAATGAAGATTTTCGTCATGGTTTTCCTCCTAAGAAATTAATATTCCATCTAAAATACATCCCTTTGTAATATTTCTTAGGAAAAAGAGTTTTATGCAAAAAAAACTATATATAGAAAAAGGTGGTGTATTTGTCAAAGCAGAAAAGAGTTAATGTAGATTTCCTACAAATAGTAGAGGCGGAGAATTTACATTCATAACGGTAGAGGAAGTGGCAGTAGATGAAAGAGTACATAGCGTTTGATATTGGCGGTACGCAAATTAAGTATGGCATTGTTTCAGAAATAGGGAGAGTATTAAAGTGTAAAACAGTTGCAACAGAAATTCATTTAGGCGGAGAACAAATTATTCAAAAACTTATATATGTATCCAAAAAAATAATGAATGAACATACTATTGCAGGAATTGGTATTAGCACTGCGGGAATTGTTGATATTAATAAAGGAATTGTGACGGGAGGTGCGGATCATATTCCGGGATATAGTACTATTCCTATTATTGATAGGTTGCAAGAGATATTAAAAGTTCCAGTATCGATTGACAATGATGTGAATTGTGCAGCGTTTGGAGAAAAGTGGAATGGTAGTGGAAGAGAGAAAGCGAACTTTATTATGCTCACCCTTGGAACAGGGATTGGGGGAGCGATTTTTATAGATGGAGAATTGTACCGAGGCCATTCATTTAGTGCTGGTGAATGGGGGAATATGTTAATAGAAGGAAAACCGTTTGAAGAGGTTTCCTCGATTTCAGGATTAATTCGTCTTGTCAGAAAATATAAAGGCAAAGGCGAGTGGAATGGGAAAAGAATTTTCGAGTTGTATGATAAAGGAGATCGGGAAGTTGCTCAAGCAGTTGGGATCTTCTTTAAACATTTGGCAATCGGAATTAGTAATCTTGCTTATATTTTCAATCCAGAAACGATTATTATTGGTGGAGGAATTACTGATAGAGGAAATGAGTTTTTAAAAGAAGTAAAAGAAGAGGTCAGTAAATACTTAAATCAAGAGATTTATAATAATTGTGAGATTGAACTTGCACAAAACGGTAATTGTGCAGGAATGATTGGTGCTATTTACCACTTCTTACATCATCATAAGTAAATTATATGAATGTTTTCATATAACTGAGAATTTATCCTTTTTATCGCTAGGTAAATAATGCTACAATATAAGAGAAGAATACAATATTTTCCGATTTGGAAAATGCTTTGTAGAAAGGGAGAAACTTCATGCCTATTATTTTAGAAAAAGGTCAAAAGATCGATTTAACGAAAGGACAACCAAAAGTAGCAAAACTACAGGTTGGCTTAGGCTGGGATCCAATTGGGCAATCAGGTGGATTTCTGTCTTCATTATTTGGAAGTAAACCAAATGTAGATTGTGATGCATCTGTTGTTATGTTAGAAGGAGATCGTTTTTTAAACAAAAATGATTTAGTTTACTTCGGAAATAAACTTTCTACTTGTGGTAGTATTATTCATTCAGGAGATAATTTAACAGGCGAAGGCGCTGGTGATGACGAAACAATTTTCGTAGAATTACATAAAGTTCCAAGCCGTATTAATCGTTTAGTATTCGTTGTAAATATTTATGACTGTGTAAATCGTCGTCAAGATTTCGGGATGATTCGTAATGCATATATTCGTATTCAAAACCCGCAAACTGGTGAAGAATTAGCACGCTATAATTTATCGGATAATTATGCTGGCAAAACGACTCTAATTGCAGGTGAAATGTATCGTCACGGAAGTGAATGGAAGTTTTCAGCAGTTGGAGAAGGAACACAAGATAAAAACTTAAGTGAGATTGTATCACGTTATCAATAAAATAACCGAGGAGGAATTGTATATGGCATCAATTTCATTGAAAAAAGGACAAAAGGTAGACTTAACAAAAACGAATCCAGGTCTTTCGAAAGTTCTTGTAGGACTTGGTTGGGATACGAATCGTTATGACGGACAAAACGATTTCGACTTAGATGTTAGTATTTTCTTAGTAGGTGCGAATGGTAAAGTTTCAGGAGCTGAAGATTTCGTCTTCTATAATAATCCAAAAGGTGCGAATGGTTCTGTAGAGCATTTAGGAGATAACCGCACTGGCGAAGGTGAAGGCGATGACGAAGCGATTAAAGTAGATTTGAAAAATGTTCCTGCTCACATCGAACGTATTTGTTTTACAATTACAATTTATGATGGAGAAGGCCGTAGCCAAAACTTCGGACAAGTTTCTAATTCTTTCGTACGTATTCTTGATGAAGAAAAGAATGCAGAATTAATTCGTTACGATTTAGGAGAAGATTTCTCTATTGAAACAGCCGTAGTAGTAGGTGAATTATACCGTCATGCAGGTGACTGGAAATTCAATGCAATCGGAAGTGGATTCCAAGGTGGATTAGCGTCTCTATGTAATAACTTTGGTTTAGATGTAGAGTAATAGATTTGATTTATATATCCATCGGTGAAATGCGTGTTTACCGATGGATATATTTTTAAAGATAAAAATATAGAGGTGAATATAGATGGTTATTCAATTACAAAAAGGACAGAAAATCGATTTAGGCAAGACAAGCCCTGGTTTAACAAAAGCAGTAATTGGTCTTGGATGGGATATTAAATCTTATGACGGTGGATCAGATTTCGATTTAGATGCATCTGCCTTTTTATTAGATGCAAACGGAAAATGTACGAAGGAAACTGATTTTATTTTCTATAATAATTTACAGTCTCCTTGTGGATCTGTTTTACATACAGGAGATAACCGTACAGGCGAAGGCGAAGGCGACGATGAGCAACTTGTTGTAGATTTGAAGAAGGTTCCAGCAGACGTTCATAAAATTGCTATTACAGTTACGATTTATGATGCAGAAGGCCGTAGTCAAAACTTTGGGCAAGTAGGAAATGCATTTGTTCGTTTAGCAAATGAAGAGACGAATGAAGAAGTTCTTCGTTTTGATTTAGGGGAAGATTTCTCCATCGAAACAGCAGTTGTCTTTTGTGAATTATACCGTCATAATGGACAGTGGAAGTTTAATGCAGTAGGAAGTGGATTCCAAGGTGGTTTAGGTGCGCTTGTAAGAGCGTATGGCTTGGATGCATAGAAAGGAAACGATATTCGTTTCCTTTTTTTGACCTTTCTATAAATCTAGCAAAGAATAGGGGATAAAGGTAAGATGAGTATTTTGCAAGGAATCCTTGATACGTATGCTCAGTTTTTCGACTTGGACATGTGGATTAAAGTGTTGCAAGATCCAGTATCTTGGGGATTAATAGGTACACTTGTTGTACTTGAAGGGTTGTTATCTGCTGATAACGCACTTGTGTTAGCGGTAATGGTAAAACACCTTCCGGAAGAAAAACGTAAAAAAGCATTATTCTATGGACTTATTGGAGCTTATGTGTTCCGCTTTATTGCGATTGGAATCGGGATGTTCTTAATTAAATTAGCATGGGTAAAAGTGTTAGGTGCACTTTACTTAGCGTGGCTTTCAGTTAAATACTTCATTGATAAAAGAAAAGGTAATGCAGAAGAAGAGGAATCTCATGGTATGAACCAAAATAGTATTCTCTTCAGAATGTTCGGTGTCTTCTGGGGAACAGTTGCGATGGTTGAATTAATGGATATCGCATTCTCTGTAGATAGCGTACTTGCTGCATTTGGTGTATCTAATGAAGTTTGGATTTTACTATTAGGCGGAATGCTAGGTATTTTAATGATGCGTGGTATCGCTGGTGTATTCTTAAAATTGTTAGAGCGTATTCCAGAACTTGAAACGACAGCATATATTTTAATTTTAATTATTGCAGCAAAAATGTTATTGTCTGTTATTCATATTGAAATAAGCCATACAGTGTTCTTCATTATTTTAGTTGTAGCATTTGGAGCAACATTTATACTTCACTACATGAAGAATTCTGGACAAGCTAAAGAAGAAGTTGCAGTTACTAAAGAAGACAATAAATAATTGAAATGGGTTTGCTCGTTTTGCGAGCGCCCATTTTTTATAACCAAAAATAGTTTATAATAGAAGAAGGACTTAGAAAAAACGTAAATGTTTTTGGAGGTGAACTGTTGTGTTTTCACGTTTTACACTTCAACCATATGCATTAAAAGATGAATCAGATTTAAAGCAATTTGAAGCGCTTTTAGAAAAACGCCCACAATATGAGCTGACAGAGAATGAGATGAAATTTAGTTGTATAGCATGTCGAACCCTTGGCGTTCCTAATGATGTAGATGAATATTTTAATGAACTGTTTGATTATAGTGAAGCGAAAGGAATCGAAGTTTTACACGAACAAAATTTAAACAAAGTGATTGATTCAGAAAAGCTTCGTCATATTCAAGAAGTGTTCGTATTACATCAAGAAGCACCAAATGGTCTGACAGTAAATAGGTTAGTTGCACACTTATCTGGGAAACAACTTTTACCGAAAGTAGACAATCCTGATTTACAGCATTACATACATACGACGTTTATTTCAGTATTGAAATTATATGAGAAACAACATAATCAGTCGTTAAAGACAGAAGGCTTCCGTCGTTTCTTAATCGACATAATTAAACTAAGCGAAAATTACGTAGCGAAGTGGTTTTCTACGATTAATTATAAGAAACAGATGCCGCGTATCGTTTGGTATGGTGATGCACAGGAAAGCCGTATATATTTCTTATATTTTCTTATTATGCTCGGTTGTGATGTGCTTTATTATCACCCCGAAGGAAAAGATGGATTTGAAAATATTGATGAAGAGGGAAGAACTTTTATTGTGTCTCATCCGGGTCGCATTTCTCTTGAACCATTCCCTGATCGCCGCCGCGAGCGTGTTGCAACAGTAGCGTATCAAGCTTCGAAAGAAATTGAACAAGTACTTCACCACGATAATTCACTATTATATAAACCGTGGCAATTCCGTTCGTATACACCTGTAGCACGTACGTTAAAAACGACATATGATGAACTCTTTTTAATTACGAAAGAAAAGGCATTTGTACGTCCAACATTCTTTGTTGAAAATAAACATATTTATATTCCTTCTTTATTTGCGAAAATATCAGGCGTTTCAAAGAATGATAAAGAATATTTTCAACGATTAAAGGCTGTTACATCATTTGATAATAGTTTATTAATTAATACATTCCCGTTTACGAAAGAGCAGAAAGCAAATTTCCAATATCATTATCGAGATGCATTGGACCGAGCTGGGAAATTACATCCTGATCTAATTATGAATAGCCATTGGTGGCCGCATAAGCGTTTACCGGAAGGTTTACAACATGGGATTGCAGAGGCGATTATCCATACGTGCGAAAGTGAAATGTGCAAACCAATTGCGAAAGAAACGAAACAAGAGGTAGCGCTGTATGTTTTTGCACAACTTTCTCAAATACCACCCAATATTTTAGAACAGCTTGAGAAATTTGATTATTCACAAGATGTACCGAAAATTGTTATATTTAATAATGAGAAGAGCGGAGAATTAACTCGTTCTGACGCTGTTTTATTACTATTTTTGAATCAAATTGGAGTAGATGTATTCCATTTCAATCCTACGGGCAGAAACGATATTGAACCGTATGTTGAAGCAGGAGCATTTGATTCCCATTGGCTTGAAGAAGTTAATTTCGATCTTGAGTTTCATGGTTCATCAGCCTATAAAAATTTATCACAAACAATAAAAGGACTATTTCGTCCATTTTTATAAGGAAAGGGAGAATACCATATGAATAACCCAGTCGTACTAGATTCGAAAACTGAATTGAATGAGCAAACCGCACAAGATGTTCGCTTGCAACTTAGACAAGATGCAGATGTGCAACGTATTTATAACGCAGTAGATATTAAAGATCAACTGGAATTAATTGAACTTGGAAAAGAACCTTCTATGGAAATTTCACGTTTCGCTGATCAAATTTTACATACAATGTCTCTGTCAAAGATAGAAGATTCTGGTGAATTGTTAAAGCAACTTGGTAAAATTATGGACAGATTTGATAGTAAAGACTTTGCGGAAGAGAAAAGTGGTTTCTTCTCGCGCATGTTCAAAAAAGCGGATAAAATGATAGAACAAATCTTTAGTAAATATCAAACGATGGGCCGCGAAATTGATAAAGTTTATGTGGAAATTACGAAGTACCAAGATGAGATGAAAAAATCAATTGGTACGTTAGATGGCTTATATGAGCAAAACTTAAAATATTATTTAGACTTAGAGAAGTACGTAGTAGCAGGAGAAATGTTATTAGAGCGTTTAAATACAGAATTAGTTCCGATGTATGAAGAACGCGTGCGTAATAATGATCAATTAGCAGGTATTGAATTAGAGTCGCTTAAAAACTCGGTTGAAATTTTAGAGCAACGTATTGATGATTTAGAAAAAGCACGTATGGTTGCGCTACTTACAGCGCCGCAAATTCGCATGATTCAACGTGGAAATAATAAATTAATTGGTAAAATCAATACAGCATTTATTACGACGATTCCTATCTTTAAAAATGGTATCATTCAAGCAGTAAATGCGAAACGTCAAAAGCTTGTTGCAGATTCTATGGCTGAACTTGATCGCCGTACAAATGAATTACTTAAGAAAAATGCACAAAATATCGCAACGCAAAGTGTAGAAGTAGCGAGATTATCAGGTTCTTCTAGTATTAAAATGGAAACACTTGAGGAAACTTGGAACATTATTTCAAGAGGTATGCAAGAAACACAACAAATTGAAGAACAAAATAAACGTGAGCGTGAAGAAAGCCGCAAGCGTATGGCTACATTAACAGAGAATATCAAAAAAGAATTACAAGGATAAATGAAAAGGCAATGAGGAATAGTCCTCATTGCCTTTTAGTTTCTCTTCACTAATTTAATAATCTCATTCACAACAAGTGGAATGATACTTAATAAGAGAACGAATCCCCAATCTCGCATTGTTAATGCATGTACACCGAATATATTTGCAAGGGGCGGGATGGAGATGATACAAACTTGCATAAGAACACCGATAAGAAGGGAGAAGACTAAATATTTATTTGTAAAGATCCCAATTGAAAAAATCGATTTCGTTCTTGAACGCAAGTTAAATGAATGAACGAGCTGAGAAAAACTAAGAACGACAAATGCCATCGTTTGGGCATGTAATAGAGCATCGTCATCAATTCGTTCAGGGAAAAGAGGGAATAAATTTGTATCTCCAGTATAGAATTTTGCTCCGGCGATAAAAGCTATTAGCGTTAAAAGTCCAATGACAAGTCCATTGAAAACAAGAAAAGGAACGCTACCACTAAATAAGCTTTCTTTCGCATGTCGTGGTTTTTCCTTCATCACATCTGGATCTTCAGGATCAACCCCAAGTGATAATGCAGGCAGTGTATCTGTAATTAAATTCACCCACAAAATATGAATAGGTCGTAGTGGTGTTGCCCAGCCGAGTAAAATGGCTAAAAATAAAGCGATAATTTCTCCGAAGTTACAAGAGAGTAGGAAGAGAATTGATTTTTTTATGTTACGATAAATATTTCTACCTTCCTCAACAGCTTTCACGATAGATGAGAAATTATCATCTGTTAACACAACATCTGCTGCCCCTTTTGCAACGTCTGTTCCTGTAATGCCCATCGCTACGCCGACATCGGCTTGCTTTAAAGATGGTGCATCATTGACGCCATCACCAGTCATAGAAACGATATTTCCTTTCGCGCGTAATGCCTTTACAATTTTCACTTTATGCTCTGGAGAGACTCTAGCGAATACATTTAAATGATTAATTTTGCTAGCTAGTTCTGTATCAGCAATGTTATCTAATTCAGTTCCAATCATAATTTCAGATATTTCTTCAGCAATGCCGAGTTCTTTAGCAATTGCAAAGGCGGTATCTTTATGGTCACCAGTAATCATAACTGTGCGAATGCCGGCTTTTTTACATTCTGTAATTGAATCTTTCACTTCAGTTCTTGGCGGATCAATCATACCGACAAGACCGATAAAGATGAGATTTTCTTCAAGATGATTTATATCCACATCGTTTGAATTGAATTGTTTAAAGGCGAATGAAAGTACTCTTAAAGCTTCTTGAGACATTGCCCTGGCAGCTTCTAATATTTGATTTTTATCAACCTCTGTTAGACCCTCGATTTTACCGTTTTTAAATATGTGGGTACATCGAGGTAAGAGCTTATCAATAGCGCCTTTCGTCATGCTATAGTAGTTTTCATCGTATGTATGCACGGTTGACATCATTTTACGATCTGAGTCGAAAGGCAGCTCGTTAACACGTTCATGTATCGTTTCTAAATGATCTTTTTGCATATTAAAAGTGCTTCCGGCCACGAGAAGAGCAATTTCAGTCGGGTCTCCGGTTTGTGATTCGTTATTGTAAGACGCATCATTACATAGCACCATATTTTCTAACAATAGACGTTGTGCATCATTATTTACATTTAAATTTTCTAAGTGATCGTATGTGTTATCACTATAAAAGTGAGTAACGGTCATTTTATTTTGCGTTAACGTACCTGTTTTATCTGAACAAATAATTGTGACAGAACCGAGAGCTTCAACAGCTGGTAGTTTTCGAATGATAACGTTTTGTTTAATCATACGTTGTACACCAATTGCAAGAACGATGGAAACGATAGCTGGCAAGCCTTCTGGAATAGCTGCAACAGCTAAACTAATAGCAGTCATAAACATTTCTAACGTATCCCGGCCTTGTAAAAATCCGATGAGGAACATAACGATACAAATAGCTACAGCGACAAAGCCTAAATATTTTCCGACTTGTGCTAAGCTTTTTTGAAGTGGTGTCATATCATCGTCTGCTTCATGTAAAAGGGTAGCAATCTTACCAATTTGTGAGTTCATTCCAGTTTCAACAGCAACACCGACGCCTCTTCCATATGTCACAAGAGTAGACATAAAGGCCATGTTTTTTTGATCGCCAAGTGGTACTTGCTCATCACTTTGCATAGAAGCGTGGTAGATTGTATCTTTATCAACAGGGACAGATTCACCAGTTAGAGCAGATTCTTCAACTTTTAAATTTGCGGTTTCGATAAGGCGTAAATCGCATGGGATATATCGTCCGGCGTCGAGCATAACAATATCCCCTGGAACGACGTGCTCAGATGGAATTTCTTTTAGTTCACCATTTCTCTTGACGATAGCTTTTGGTGTTGCCATTTTTTTCAATGCCTCTAAAGCTTGTTCTGCTTTCGATTCTTGAACAACACCGATAACAGCATTTAAAACTACAACGAGCGCGATAATACTGGCATCCGCCCATTCACCTACAAAGGCAGAAATAAGGGCAGCTATAATAAGGACATATACGAGGACGTCATTAATTTGGGCGAAAATACGCTGCCATAAAGTGCGTTTTTGTTTTGTAGCTAATTCATTAGAACCGTATTGCTTTAAACGTTCACTTACAATCTCATCTGTTAAACCGTGTTGTTCGTTTGTTTCTAGGTCAATTAATGTTTGATCTTTCGTCTTACTGTACCAATTGCTCATAAGTAAGCACCTCCAGTAAAAACAGTTAGCAATGGTAGTGTTGCTATTATTTGTGAGTAGTATGTATGGAGAAAAAATCTAAGGTGAGGTTCTACTTCTATTGTACAATATTTTACAGTTGGTTGAGGGAAAGAGAAGAGTTGTCATGAATTTGTTGGAAATAAAAAAGAGCCTCATATAAGTGAGGCTTTTTTACTTTTTAATTAATGTACCTAATTCTTCTGTAATAGCTTGCATTTCACTAATGCTGAATGTTTCACGTTTCATAACATGATCATAAATGTCACGTAAATCTTCGTACATTTCTTCGTTAAAACTAGCAGCTCTCATCGCTCCAGCATTAACCATACGTAATTTTTCTTTAATAGCTTCGACCATGTATTCAACGTTTTCTTCTGACTTTACGGATAAATCCACCGAAGTGTCCCCCTTTAAAATAACATAAGGCTATCTTAACATTTTTTATCATTTTCGTTAATGAATCTTTTCAATCCTATTAAATTAGTAGGGATTTCCTTTATATTTCATAATTGGTTGTTTATACTATAAGTATATATGAAGAAATGCACCAAGAAGGGAAGAAACAAAGACATGGTTCAAGTATTGTTTGTTTGTCTTGGGAACATTTGCCGTTCTCCGATGGCAGAAGCAATTTTTCGAAATCTTGTCGTAAAAGAGGGACTTGAAGAGAAAATTGTCATTGATTCTGCAGGAACAGGAGATTGGCATGTTGGTCATCCGCCACATAAAGGAACACAAAAAATTTTAAAAGAAAATGCAGTCACTTTTGAAGGAATTAAAGCAAGGCAAGTAGAAAAAGAAGACTTAACAAAGTTTGATTATATTATTGCCATGGACAACAAGAATATAGCAGATTTAAAAAGTTTAGGTAAAACTGGAGGCTATATTGGTAGGCTGTCCGACTTTGTTCCAGACGGTGGCTGGACAGACGTTCCTGACCCTTACTATACAGGGAATTTCCAAGAAGTATATGACCTTGTAACAGAAGGGTGTGCAAAGCTATTAGCTTTCATTCGAAATGAACAAGGAATATGAGGAAGCTTAGAAAGAAATACTTTCTAACATAAGAAATGAAAGGGTGAAGGAATATGGCAAAGAAAAATAATATTGCTCGAAACATTGCGATTGGTGTAGCTGCAGGTGTAGCGGTATCCATGTTAAAGAAAGAAAACCGTGAAAAAGTAAAAAATACAGCAGAAAAAGCAAAAACAAAGATGATTGAAATTGGTGAAAATGCAAAGATCAAAGAAAAAGTGCAAACTGTTACAGATAAAGGACGCGAACTTGCTGATTTCAATGTGGTAAAAGCGAAAGTAGCAGAAATTAAAAAATTAACGCCATCTGTTGTAGAGACGTTAAAAGAAACGAAAGAAATTTTTAGTAAGAAAAAAGTTGAGCCAGAAGAAAAGCCAGAAACGATTGAAATTCAAGCTGTATCTCCAAAGGTAGATGAGCTGAAAGCAGAAGAAGAGCCAGTAGTTGCTGAAGATGGTGGTATGAAAGAAGCGCGTGAATTATTTATGAAAGACTCAAATGCAGTGGAAAAAAAAACTGAAGCGTACATTGAGTTAAAGCAAGATAAAGAAGAGAAGAAAAGCGTTTAAACATATATGAAAAAAATTTTAGAAAAGGTGAGAAGAAATCGTACTTATTCGTTTGGTAAAGATTTATATGACCGGACGATGCGCGATGATGTAGCGGGCTTGGCAGCACAGCTCGCTTATTTCTTCTTGCTTGCAATTTTTCCTGGGCTCGTTTTCTTAATTACGCTTCTTGGATTTATTCCCATTCAAACAGAGGATGTGCTTAGTTTATTAGAGGTTTATGTACCAGATGATGCAATGAACTTAATTGAGGTAAATGTAGATAAAGTTGTAAACCAGCAAAATGGTGGTTTATTATCATTTGGTCTATTATCCATGTTATGGTTTGCCTCAAATGGTGTTAATGCGGTTATGAATGCTTTTAACCGCGCTTATGACGTGAAGGAAACACGTTCTTTTATTACAACAAGAGCGTTATCAATTGTGTTTACATTAGCTATTATTTTTATGATTGTCTTTGCGTTAATTGTTCCGGTATTCGGACAAGTTATTGGAGCAGCAGTGTTTAAAGCACTCGGTTTATCAGATAGTTTTTCTTTCGTATGGAGCATTACACGATTAGTAGCGAGTTTCTTCGTACTATTTGCTTTGTTTAGTTTCTTATATACATTTGCACCAGATCGAAAGTTAAAAAGAAGAGAAGTTATTTCAGGGGCGTTATTTGCTACTGTAGGATGGATTGTGGTATCTTACTCATTTGCTTATTATGTAGATAAGTTTGCGAATTACGCCAATACATATGGTGGTCTCGGTGGTATCATTATTTTAATGTTATGGTTTTATTTAACTGGATGGGTAATTTTACTTGGCGGTGAAATTAATGGTTTACTCCACCATTATAGAACCGGTGACAATAATTCCCGTAATGAATAATGAGCTCTTGTTCCATAATAAAAAGGAACAGGGGGGATATTTCATGAGTAATAATAAAAAGAACCATAATAATAAAAGTAATAATAAACAAAAGAGCAGTTCGCATCCAAAGCATAAAACGAGTAGCAGTGCGAACGGTCATAATAGCTATCATTAAAAAAAACGGGTCCTCTATGAGGGACCCGTTTTATTTGCTTCCTTTTAATAATCGTAAGCCATTTAAAATGACAAGAATCGTACTTCCTTCGTGGCCAATAACACCGAATGGAAGAGCTAAAAATTGCAAGAAGTTTGAACAAATTAGCATCGCAATAACAGCTAGCGAAAAGATTACGTTTTGCTTCACAATACGGTTCATTCGTTTTGATAGACGGATCGCTTGAGAAAGACGAGATAGTTCGTTCTTCATCAGTACAACATCCGCCGTTTCTAAAGCTACATCTGTTCCTTCTCCCATTGCGACACCAATGCTAGCAGTAGCGAGTGCAGGTGCATCATTTATACCGTCTCCGACCATTGCTACTGTACCGTATTTTTCTTTTAACTTTTTAATCGTTTCAACTTTTGTTTCTGGTAAACATGATGCGTAATATTCCTTTATATTACTTTCAGAGGCAATTGCTTTTGCCGTTTCTTCATTATCTCCAGTAATCATAATTGCTTCGACACCAATGCTTTGTAAATCGCGAATGGCAGCTATTGTTTCTTGGCGAAGCGTATCTTTTAAAGCGATAAGTCCAAGAATGCCTCCTTCATCACTAATATAAACGACAGTTTTACCTTCCTTTTCAAGTGAGGCAGAAATACCATTATGAAATGTCTTTGTTTCTTCACCGATAAAATCAGCTTTACCTATTTTATAAGCGTTGTTTTCGAATACTCCTTTTAGCCCAAAACCAGTTACATCTTCAACCTTTTCTGGTTTTATTAATGTAATGTCGTACGCATGTTGTGCATATTTAACAATGGATTCAGCTAAAGGATGTGTAGAGTGACTTTCAATTGATGCTGTAATGGAAAGCACTTCTTTTTCTGTCATATTTTCTCGAACATATACATCTGTTACGGTAGGTTTTCCTTCTGTTAATGTTCCTGTTTTATCAAAGGCGATTGCTTTTACTGAAGCGAGGCGTTCTAAATGAATGCCACCTTTAAAGAGAATTCCATTTCTCGCTCCGTTAGAAATTGCAGATAACGTTGCTGGTGTAATGGCAGCAACGAGTGCACAAGGAGATGCGACTACAAGTAAGATCATAGCGCGATAAAACGTTTCATTCCAGCTCCAGTCAAGTAAGAAATGAGGAACGAACATCATAAGCGCAACAACGAGTAGTACACCTTTTACGTATGTTCCTTCAAACTTTTCGATGAATAGTTGTGATGGTGATTTTTCACTTTGTGCACTTTGGACGAGACGGATAATCTTTTGGAATAAGGTTTGATCGCTCGGCTTCGTAATTTTAACTTCGATAGCACCACGTAAATTTACAGTACCTGCAAATACTTCATCGCCATGTCTTTTCTCATTTGGAATAGGTTCTCCTGTGATTGCTGCCTCATCGATATTTGTTTCACCGTTATGAATCGTACCGTCAGCAGGAACACGTTCACCTGGTTTAATTAAAATAATGTCGTTAATTTGTAACTCTCCAACAGGAACACGTTCCTCAGTTCCGGTGGAAATACGTAATGCTTCTTCAGGTTGTAAGTCAAGAAGAGCAGAAATTTCTTTTTGGCTCTTACTTAACGTATAAGATTCCATAGCACCGCTGAGTGCAAAGATGAAGATTAAAATAGCCCCTTCTGCCCAGTAGCCAATAATTGCAGCACCAATAGCTGCAAAGAGCATTAGCATTTCAACATTTAGCTCTTTTTCTTCAATTGTATCTTCAATTCCTTCTTTTGCTTTTGCATATCCACCAACTATATAAGCAAGGATATAGCAAGTAATACCTACATTCATTGCATCGTTCTTTGTGAATAACCAACCAACTAAAATAAAAATACCAGATGCTACTGCAAATACAAGTTCATAATGTTTTTTTAACGTGTCCCATAGAGAGGGATGAGAAATTGTTTCTTTTGCGTGTAACGTTTTTACTTCTGAGTTCATTACTACTCGCTCCTTCCGAATTCTTATTGAGAAAAATAATCAAAATCGAAACCCCTATAAAACGACGAAAGCTGCCATCCATAATGGATAGCAGCATTTCTGTTGAATCTGTTTTTAATAGTTATTATGTTGTAATTATTCTATAGTATATCATATGTTTTTATGAGATGGTACGGTTTTGTTTTAAGTATAAACGGAAAACTTGTGTTTTCGCAATTCCTCTGGTATATATGAATATTGTTCATAAAAAGGTCGGAAAGGAAGACAACAAGTGAAGACAGAGAAATTTTTTACCCATCCGATTGGCGTATTTATTGCTGCAATAGTAGCAACTTTTTTATGGGGAAGCGCATTTCCTTTTATTAAATTAAGTTATGTTGAACTTGGAATTCAACCACAAGAAGTTGGAGAGCAAATATTATTTGCTGGTTATCGTTTCTTGTTATCTGGGGTAATGCTTGTATTCTTTTTTAAAGTGTTAGGGAAAGATATGAGTTTCAAAAAAGGAACGGGGAAACAGTTAATACAAATTGGTTTATTCCAAACGTTTCTTCAATATATCTGTTTTTATATTGGAATGAGTTATAGTTCAGGAATTGAAGGAGCTATCATTTCAGGGACATCATCATTCTTTCAAATTTTACTCGCCCATTTTTTATATAAAGATGATGCTCTCAATATGAGAAAAATAATTGGGGTATTGATTGGTTTTTGTGGTGTCATTTTAGTGAATGTGCCGAGTGATGGTAGCTTATCATTTCATTTTGGAATCGGAAGTTTATTACTTCTTAGTGCAGCAATGCTGTATTCATATGGAAACATATTAGCGAAAGAAGGTAGTAAAACATTAGATGTTGGTTATATGACAGCATACCAAATGATTTTTGGTTCTATAGGATTATTATTTATAGGGGCTTTGCAAGTTGGAGTAATGCCATTTACATTTAGTCTAGATGCACTACTTATGCTGATTTATTTATCTTTCTTATCTGCAGCTGGTTTTTGCATTTGGAATACAATTATGAAGTACAATAAGGTTGGAAAAGTATCTATGTATATGTTCTTTATACCCGTATTTGGTGTGCTATTATCAAGCATGATTTTAGGTGAAGCAATTCATTCATTTGTGTTACTCGGTTTAGCATGTGTAGCCGCAGGAATTATTGTGGTAAATCGGACGCCAGCTAAGCAAAAAATAGAGCAAGAAAAACAAGTAGCATAGAATGCAGAAAAGCGATTACAATGGAAGAACAGTACTGTTCTTCTTTTTTTATAGAAAAAGGATAATAGACTAAGTGTAACGAAAAAAGATACAAAAAGCATTTATTGAGGAGAACATATTATGAATCTACTTTATGTGGTGTTAATTGGGCAAATACTTCTTTTTTTTATTGGTGCAATTTATGCAATGCGACAGACAAAAAGAAC
The DNA here is from genome assembly GCF_022662595.1 of Bacillus cereus group sp. BfR-BA-01524. Taxonomy (NCBI): domain Bacteria; kingdom Bacillati; phylum Bacillota; class Bacilli; order Caryophanales; family Bacillaceae; genus Bacillus; species Bacillus cereus group sp. BfR-BA-01524. The sequence goes on from NZ_JAKUDW010000060.1 coordinate 15,917, forward strand.
GAAAGATAATATGCCGTTACCTTTAGCAATCCGTCTTATTCTTAGTTTTTCTTTAACAGGTAGTGCAATTTGGATATGGTTACAAGATCCATCTGTAGAGTATAGTACGTGGGTTGCACTTGGTATGACTTTATCGACTGTGGGAGATTTGTTTATGGCTGGGCTGATTCCAATTGGTCATCGATTAATTGGTGGGATGGTTACTTTCGCCCTTGCTCATTGTTTTTATGTAAAAGCATTTTTGCAAACAGGAATTTCATGGAATGGTTTTTGGATTGGCTTACTCGTATATGGGCTCTTTCTAATTGTAGGATGGTTCTTCTTTATCCGAAATGATAAACAGGATAAATTGTTTACGATAGGAGCTCTAATTTATGGATTGTGGGTTGGAGGAATGGCTTGCTTTGCATTCGCCTTATATTATGAAAATACAGGAATATGGTGGATACCAGCGTTTGGTGGCTTACTGTTTGTAATTTCTGATTTCATTATTGGCGTGACAGATATCGGAGGGCGTAAATTGAAGTATGAGCCACTTTGGATTTGGTTTACATATGTAGCCGCTCAAATGTGTATTGTATATGTGGGATTATAAAAAGATACTCTCAAAAATAGTGGATAGACTATTTTGAGAGTATCTTTTTTGCTTGTTTAATTTAATCAGTATTTCTATTTTGGAATTTCTAATATTATAATTTTATAATTCAGAATTTTGTAGAAAAATATCAGTCGTATTATTTATAATAAAAGTAAAAAGATGATGAGATGGTGAAATGATGCAAAAGAAAAAACGTTGGCGTGAATTCTTTGGAACTATTGCAATTGCATGTTTATTGGTGTTTTTGGCGAAAATTTTTGTGTTCTTTCCTACGACGGTAAAAGGAGCATCCATGAGACCAACGTTGCAAGATGGAGATAAGGTGATTGTTAACAAGTTAGCAAAACAATTTGAAAGCTATGGGAGAGAAGACATTATTGTTGTGAAAACAGATAATTTTTATGTCAAAAGAGTGATTGGATTGCCAGGGGATATTATTGAGATGAGAAATGATCAATTATATGTGAATTCTGAAGTGAAAGATGAAGAGTATTTGGATAGTAATAAAAAACAAGCAGAAAAAAAACTTCTGAATTTAACAGAGGACTTTGGACCGATTACAGTTCCTAAAAATAAGATTTTTGTTATGGGAGATAATCGCTTAATAAGTAAAGATAGTAGAAATGGTTTAGGTTTTATTGATAGAGAAGATGTGTTAGGAAAGTTAGCAGGCATTTATTATCCGTTTGAACATATGAAAATAATAAAGTGAAAAAACCAAGCAAATTTTAGTTTGCTTGGTTTTTTTGTTAAACAGTAGGAGATTCGTTAGATACAAAGATATCTTCATGTTTCTTTGTAGTACTTAAAACGAATTTATGTTGTAGCAATTGTAGTTTAAATAACGCTAAAGGATCATGATATGTTTCTGGATTGCTTCTTAGCGTTGCTAATGTTTGTTCATCTTCCTGTATCTCAAGTTGAGCTGCATCCACATTTTGTTTCAATATGCTAAGTGGATCTTTAAAGAACATCATGATATCACGTTCTAATGCCCCTTCAAATACTTCAAATTGTAGGAAGAATTGTTTTGAAATTGTGTGAGCAATTTCTGTATAGTCTTCTGTTTCAATGTATTGTTTATATTTGTTGGCGAGCATAGATTGGTTTTTTTGCATATTACCAAATAATTTCCCGGCACTTTTTAAGAAAAACTGTGTCGGTGTAAAGCGCAATAAAATATTGATGTTCGTTACTGTAATTCGATTTGTCATTCGTACAACATCTCGATTCCAATCATCTAATAATTTGAAATCGCAAGGAAGTTTCATACGTTCTTCTTTATATAATTTATTAAATGTTTCACTCATTTCATCTAAATAAGCTTGAGCTTGAATAAATTCATTATGTGCTGTTTCAATCCATTCTTGAATAGACCCAGTAAATTTAGGAAGAAGTACCTGTTGTACATGCTTTTGAACTCGTTCATTCATTGCAGCATTTAATTCTTCATGAACTAGTTTGAAATCACTATCTTCTTGAACAAGATCAGAGCAACTCTGTAATAATTCAGGAATTTGAGAATGTATATCTCGTGTAATTTCTTCTTTCGTTAAAAGATAGGATTCGGTAATAGAGCGAATTTTATCTTTTTCAAGAGCAGTAAGGTTATTAATAAATCCAGTAAGTTTCACTGAGATGTGTTTATTCCAGCGTACGGATTTTACTAATGTATTTTCTAATTCCACACGTTCATTTATTAGATAAGCAATTGTTTTTTGCGTAAACCATATTAGCTTTTCTATACGTTCTTTTTCTATGTCGCGTTTTGCAAGATTAGAGAGAATAGATTCTGTTACATCTCCAAGTTGCTGGCTACTCTCTTGCGAAGGAGAGTATGGGAAGAATTGTGCATCTGGAAAATGTATTTTAAGCTTACTAATTAGTTTTTCATTAGTAGTCGTATTATTTGTATGTAATACGAAGTGAATTTGTAAGTTTGGTACTTGTTCACGTAAATAAATTAACGTATCAATTTCTTCACTATGCAATGGTGAAGAAGAATTTAATACGTAAACAAGGCTATCTGCTGTTTGTAAGTATTCAAAGTATGCATTGTTTTTATCCAATTGTCCTTGAATGGCTGGTGTAATAAGAAATGTAAACTTATTTTTTCTTAAAAATCTACTTGGTAGCTTAATTTCTATACATTTTTTCTCAAGTTCTGACTGAGCAGATGTAGCCGTTATTTGATGGAATTCATCAAGGTTAGGGATATTACGTATATCTAACTCGGTAAATTCTGTTATTTCAGTTTGACTAGCGTCTTTAAATAGAATAGGAGTTGTTAAAGTTTCAGTTAAGATGTTCTCTCCTAATATTGAATTGACAAATGACGTTTTATCATAGTCACTAGTTCCAGCTATTAGTAGTGGTGTGACATTTAAATCACATAGTTCATGGACGAGTAGCGTAAATTGATGACTTAAATCTACATCATTTTTCTCAGCCCACACAGCGATTGTTTCGAATAAATGAGAAACTGTTTCCATATTTACATCTGCTTCAGCTGATGTATTAGAAAGTAAGGATCCAGCACTTTTTACGAGTAATGATTCTAAAGTTGTAGGTGAGACTTCATTCCATGCTAACACTGCTGCAGAGACAACTAGAGAATCTTTTGCTTTCGTTAAACTGAACCAATTTGTTAATAGATTTGGTACAAGTCCGTTTAATTCATGCATAAAATGATTTCCGGTAATTAATGCAAAGTATGTTTCTTGATAGCGAGTAGAAATTTCATTCCAATCGTCATTATTGTCTGTTTCAATATGCAAGAATAAATGATTAATACTTTGAATCCAAGGAAGGTATAAGGATTCATGTTGGTAGCTATTCCAAAGAGCAATAACAAGTTCTTTAAACTGAGCTTGATCAACAGCATATAGAGCTTTTAAAGACTCATAGAAATATTCAGGCTTAATATTTCTAGTAAATCCTTTGTTTATGTAATTTATTAACGTATCAAACCAGTGTAAAGATTGTGTTCGAATACCTTCTTGAACAGCTAGTTCGATAGCATTGTTCCAATCTTCTTGTTTTTCATAGAAAGAACGTGCAATTGCAGTAATATTTGGGTAATCCGGTTGGAATGCAACAGCTTCACTAATCGTCTTAAAAGCAAGTCCTAAACGATCTTGTTCGATATAAAGAGAAAGAAGTTGTAATGAAACCTCCATCGTAAGAGTTGTATCTTCTGTTTGAATAGATTGATAAATTTCTTCTGCCTTTGGTAAGAATCCTAGTTCAAAATAAGCATCTGCAATATTTTTTGTTGCCCAAAGTGCAAGAGCATTATTAACTTTTTCCCATTTAAATATAGCTGCTTCAAAATCTTTATTTTGATAATAAAATTCACCTTGAGCAAATCGAATATTAGAAATGTTGGAGAATTCATTTTTAGATTCATTTATATATGCTTCACCGAGTACTTCCGATGCAGGAGTAGAAGTTTCTTCTGTTAAAAATGTTTTATAGTAAACTTTTTGAATAAATTGATTTTCAATGGTCATGTTCGTTCCCCCCTGTATAATTTAGAAAAATGATGTTGTATGTAAAAGGGTTCATGTTCTTTTAATAGGTAGAAGTTGTATTATATAGACCAAACTATGTTTTTGCTAGATATATCATTTTTCTTGAGAGTTAAACCGTTGCGAAAAGTAACTTTCCTTTATTGTAACAAAAAAACACGCATGTGAATTTTTATTTTTTATCAGGACATTTGCAGGCAGTAAGAATCTAATCTCAAAATTAGTGAATGTAAGTGAATTATGTCGGAGGCGAGATACCTGTAGAAGCCTGATTGAAGTAAGCTAATAATCAGTAGAGGATGAAGAAAACCCACGCGGATTGAAGTTTAATTTTATCTCTGTTAAAGGAACGAATAGAAGTAGAGTTCATTATAAAAACAATGTATAGTGAATATGTATACCATGTTTGCCTTAAAGATAGAACGGGTACAATGTGGAATAACGATCGTGCATAGGATGTGTCTTCCGAATGGAACAACATATTGGCGAGTTAATCGCGCATTATGGGTATTTTGGAATTGTTATAGCCTTGGCTGGTGGGATTGTCGGATTACCGATACCAGACGAGTTTTTATTGACCTTTGTTGGTTATAATGTTTCAAAAGGAGTTATGTCAGGAACCGCTGCTTTTTTAAGTGGGATGGCTGGTGCGATGTTAGGGATTACGTTAAGCTACATATTAGGTTTAAAACTTGGGCTCCCTGTTTTAAAGAAATATGGGCCGAAAATTAGAATTAAAGAACATCACATTGAAAAAACACATATTTTATTTGAAAAATATGGGCCATTTCTTTTAATGATTGGTTATTTTATACCGGGAGTACGTCATTTAACAGCATATTTTGCTGGGGTATCAAATTTGACACTTTGGCGTTTTTGTTTGTACGCTTACGGTGGTGCGCTCATTTGGATAAGTGTTTTTATTGGGCTTGGCTGGAAGTTAGGCGAGAAGTGGCGCTTCGTTGAGTATAGTTTACATCATTATGGAATATGGATTTTATTAATTTCAGCAGTTGTTACATGTGTTGTATGGTTTTATATAAAGAAAAAGAAAAACCGCTAATAGCGGTTTTTTTAGCTGAAAGCAATAAATAATACACCAGCTGTAATAAAGACTACACCAACGCCGGTCATAAAGTTTAACTTTTCACCGAGTATAATCATAGCGAGAATGATAGAAAATACGACGCTTAATTTATCGACAGGAGCTACTTGTGAAACCTTTCCTGTTTTGAGGGCAAGAAAATAAAATAGCCATGACGAAGCACCTGCAATCCCACTTAATGTGATAAATAGCAGTGCTTTTTTATTTAGCAGTACGTCGCCGATATTTTGAAATTTACCTTGTATGATAATAACGCCTATCATAAATAATGCCATAATAATAGATCGAATTGTTGTTGCAACGTTTGCATCGATTCCGTCTAAACCAAACTTTCCAAAAATCGATACAAGGGCAGCAGCAATTGCTGATAATAGTGCAAATAAGAGCCACGAACTCATAGTAAAATTCCTCCAATCTTACAGTATTATACATGAAAATGATTCTCATGTATAAAGTTGAAGCAATTGAGATTTATAGGAAGCACGACTTCAACTTAACTTCTTGCTCCACCTGAATTTTAAGGTGGGAGTTTTAACGTCCGCAAATAGTGGGCTAAATAACGAAATAATCCCCACCTTATATTTTTTATAAGGTGGGGATTATTATACTACTCTGCAATTTCCTCATATAAAAAGTACGTTACATTATAAATATGTTCTACTTCATCGTCTGTCATAAACAGTAATTCGTCACGCTCAATCCCTTTTTTCTTTTCAATAAACTCAATCATGTTTTTGCGTTCTTCTCTCTTTATCAATTTTATTTCTCCTCTCAATCTGTTTTAATACAGTTTATTTAAGTTACTGCTATTATATAACAGAATCTTTAGAAAGTTCCACCTATTTTATTGTTTTTTTCAAAAGAACTTTTCGACAAAACAAGCCCACCTAAAGGGGGGCTTGTTTTATTTTATAGTCGTAAAAACTCAGGCTCCGTCGTACCGGCACCATCGATGTAATAAATTGTGTCGGGATTGATTTTTATCAATACGTAATTAGGGTCTTCAGGACCGAGTAACCAACGTTTTAAGCTATTATTCCAAAACTTATTTTTTAATGTCGAGTCTTCCTCGATTGAAGCTAACCCTTCAACTTCAATATAATCTTCATCTAATTTTTTACCTTCTCGTCCGAGTAATACATGGACATTAGGATTGTTTTCAATATCTGTTATCTTTTTTGATTTCCGATCTGTTGCAATATATAACACAAAATCTTCGTGGAAAAACATCATAAAGGCACTATGAGGTTTGTTTTCACGTACAGTAGATAATACACCAGTTCGTTGACCGCATATAATAGTTTCAATTTTTTCTTTTAAATGCATGCTTTTAGCCTCTTTTCATACTTTGTAGTTTTCTTCGTCTAAATAAGAATGAAGTATCTTTCATACTCTTTTCATCAACATGATTTTTTAAACGTAATTGTGATGAAATCGGACAAGTTAGGAGAAGAATAATAATAATATTGAGGAGAAATACATACGATGGAAGGATGAAAAGCATGTTTAATAAAATATTTCTTATAGTAGCGCTTATAGGTGTACCACTGTCTGTACTTGGAAAAACACTTCATTGGCCAGAAACAATTATGTTCGCTGTGTATTGTATTACGATTATCGCATTGGCTGGTTTTATGGGGAGAGCAACAGAGAGTTTAGCAATTGTTTCTGGTCCTAGAATAGGTGGATTATTAAATGCTACTTTCGGTAATGCTGTTGAACTTATCATTTCAATTTTTGCACTTCAAGCAGGGTTAATTGAAGTGGTGTTAGCTTCTTTAACGGGTTCGGTACTTGGAAATTTATTATTAGTAGGAGGACTATCCTTCTTTGTAGGTGGACTTAAATATAAAAGGCAAAGCTTTAACGTTTACGATGCAAGGCATAATTCAGCTTTATTAATATTTGCTGTTGTCGTGGCCTTTGTTATTCCAGAGATTTTTTCAATGAAGATGGACGCTGGCAAGACGTATCAATTAAGTATAGGTGTTTCTATTATTATGATTATCATGTACATTGCTGCATTACTATTTAAGTTAGTTACGCACCGTGGTGTATATCAACATAAAAGTGACGAAGTAGCGCATGAAGAAGAGCCAGAGTGGTCGAAAGGGAAAGCACTCCTTATTTTAGCGATAGCAACACTGGCGGTAGCTTATGTATCAGAGGCGCTCGTGCATACTTTTGAAACTGTTGCAAAATCATTTGGTTGGTCAGAATTATTTATAGGGGTTATTATCGTTGCAATTGTTGGAAATGCAGCGGAACATGCATCTGCAATTATTATGGCTTATAAAAATAAAGTAAATATTGCAGTCGAAATTGCAATAGGTTCTACATTACAAATCGCCATGTTTGTTGCTCCTGTATTAGTATTGCTATCTATGTTCTTCGCGCAGAGGATGCCTTTAGTATTTACCATACCAGAACTTGTGTCTATGATTACAGCCGTTTTCTTAACGATTGCGATTTCCAATGATGGAGATACAAACTGGTTTGAAGGCGGCACTTTACTAGCGGCGTATGTCATTATGGGAATTGGTTTTTATTTATTATGAAAAATAGGCATAACAATTGTGCTCAGAGAAAACAATAAATGAAGTAGTATATATACCTTTACATAGGAAGGAGCCAGACAGGTGAAACGAGTATACAGCATATGTCTTTCAACTATGGTCTCGTTTATTTTATTATTTCCTAACATGAGTTTTGCAAAGACAACAGTAGGAACAAAAATGCCTTCATCTGTTTTAAATATTTCAAAAGACAATACATTTCCAAATGATGCGCAAGATTTGCCACGTTTACAGCCGAGTAAGTTTGCTCAAGAACTATTGAAAACAGCTAATATTAAAATTGAAAATCCAGACTTAATTCGGATATTTAATGAAACGACAATTTCAAATGCGCCGCTTGCAGTAGGGTATCGGGCAAAAATTTATTTAGGTCAATGGGCTTTACATTATGAATCAGTAGACACATCGATTAATTGGGAATATAAACAAGTGAATCGAAATGTGTATGATAATCGCGGAGGAGACCGTTTGTATCCACTTCGCTATAAGCAAGAAACACAAAAGACGGTTGAAGGCGATTTAACAGCAGATATGAAAGATGCTGCAGATGTGAAAAAAATGATGCTTCTCAAAGCGCTTGAAAAAGTACAATTGCCCCTTTCGTTTAAAACAACTATTGGTTATGGTACTGGACATGAGCGTGTGTATAATATTAGTCCGAGTCAACTCGGATATTTATACGCTTATACACCAGCAGTAAATGAAAAGGGAAAAGTAACATTTGGAGAAGTGTATCTTGTATTAAAGGGAAATCAAAAAAGACTTGTTGTGAAAAATATTACTTCTCAAGGAATTGGAGCGGCGATTCCAATTCATGATCATTTATTTTTTAAATTCATTTCTTCTTCCCACTCGCAATAACATAAAAAAACGTCAGCTTATAAGCTGACGTTTTTTTATAATGTAATGTTTGCTGTTTTTGATAAGAAATCTTCTGTCGGATAGTAGCTGTTTTTTACAAGAACATTTGGTCCAAGACATTTTACTGCAGGACAGTGACAGCTTAATGATTTTGCTGTTTTTGAAGCACTCCATTTGTCGTACGCTTCTTGTAATGTGTTTGTTTGTATGTTTCCTAGAAGTGGAACATCACCAAAGTCCGTCACAATAATATTTCCATCGAAAATATTTACATTTAAACGAGAACGGCCATCTGGATCATTACGAACAGTGACATTTTTGCTCTCTTGTAATTTTTTAAATGTGGCAATGTCTCGCTCGTCATCGCTACAAGCATAGAAAGGTAAAGTTCCAAACAACATCCATACATTTTCATCGCGAATTTCTAGTAAATGCTCAATCGCATTACGAATTTCAGCTTTTGTTAAAATCTCTAGATTACTCGCGAAGTCACTTGGATACATTGGGTGAACTTCATGACGTTTACAGCCCATCTCTTCGACGATTTGGCGGTGAATATGTTCAATATGTGGTAGAGTTCTTTTGTTTAACATTGTTTCGGCCGATACAAGTACACCTGCATCTGATAGAGCCTTACTATTTGTAATCATTCTTTCGAATAATTTTGCACGTTGTTCGTAAGTAGGTTTACGCTCCATCATTGCAAATCCACCTTCAACGAAGTCATCAATTGTTCCCCAGTTATGAGAGATATGCAACACGTCTAAATAAGGAATAATTTGTTCGTAACGTGCTAAATCTATAGTTAAGTTAGAGTTGATTTGAGTGCGAACGCCTCGTTCATGGGCGTATTTTAAGAGTGGTGTTACATAGTTGTCGACGGATTTCTTTGAAAGCATAGGTTCTCCGCCAGTAATACTTAAAGAACGTAAATGAGGAATCTCATCTAATCGTTTTAATAAAAGATCCATCGGAAGCGGATTTGGGTCTTTCGGCTGTAACGTGTAACCAACAGCGCAATGCTCACAGCGCATATTGCATAACGTCGTCGTTGTAAATTCAACATTTGTTAATAGTAGTTTGCCGTACTCTTCAAGGTCCATATACGCTTCCCATGGATCGTAAGAAGGAGTAATCGGCTTCATTTTTTGTGATATCGTCATATGAAATACTCCTTTGACTATTGAAATAACAATTTGTCCATTCTCTATAATAGAAGAATATGTGCTTTTTATAAAGTGAAACTTTTTAGCGTGAAAAGAGAGAGGGCTTACATTATAGTGGATGACTGTGACAAAATTGATGAAATTTCATGCCCATAGCAATCATTTTTGCGGTATAATAAAAGCAACTCGAATTAAAAGGAGAGTGCCTTCATGGGAAAAGCAATTCAAGATAAAGATACACAATTAGTATATTTAAAAGAGCGTTTAAATATGTTCATTGAAGTAATTGATACAATTGAACCTGAAGAAGTAGAATTAGAAGATGTAGATCGTCTTCTTGCAATGTTAGATGAATTAGAATTAAAATGTGAGCAATTTAAAAAAGACGAATAATATATTAAAAAGGCTGCCAATTCCAATTTGGTAGCCTTTTTCTGTGCGGATAATAGAAGGACGATAGAAAAAGAGGTATAATCAAGTTGTGAAAAATTTCATTTATGTTTTAATAGCGTGAAACAAATAAAAAGCTAAAGAGCATAACAATGGAATTTTCAGCTCATAACGTTTTGGTAGCGTTCACAATTGAGGGGGAAGTAACAATGGAAAAGCTTCAAGAAAGCATGTATCAACTAATTGTTGAAACGTCAACGAACTTACCGAAAGATGTTCGTCGTGCGATTCAACAAGCGAAAGAGCGAGAAAATGCAGGGACTCGTTCTGCGATGGCACTTGGCACAATTACAAATAATATTAAAATGGCTGATGATAACATCTCACCGATTTGCCAAGATACAGGGATGCCAACGTTTAAAATTTATACACCAGTTGGTGTGAATCAATTAAAGTTGAAGGAAGCTATCTATAATGCGCTTGAGCGGGCGACAAAAGATGGTAAACTTCGTCCAAATTCTGTTGACTCTCTTTTTGGAGACAATAGTGGAAATAATTTAGGACCAGGTACACCGGTTATTAAGTTTGAACAATGGGAAAAAGATTATATTGATGCACGTTTAATCCTAAAAGGTGGTGGCTGTGAGAATAAAAATATTCAATATAGCTTACCGTGTGAACTAGAAGGACTTGGACGAGCTGGCCGTGATTTAGAAGGAATTCGTAAATGCCTTCTTCATGCAGTATACCAAGCACAAGGTCAAGGATGTAGTGCTGGTGTAATTGGTGTTGGTATCGGGGGAGACCGCACATCAGGTTATGAATTAGCAAAAAATCAATTATTCCGTACATTAGATGATGTCAATCCAGTACCAGAGTTACAACAACTTGAAGAGTACGTATTAGAAAATGCGAATAAGCTTGGCATTGGTACAATGGGATTTGGTGGAGAAACAACTTTACTGGGCTGTAAAATTGGCGTGTATAACCGCCTGCCGGCTAGCTTCTACGTATCTGTGGCGTATAATTGCTGGGCATATCGCCGCCTAGGTGTAACAATCCATCCTGAAACAGGTGAAATTATGGATTGGTTATATCAAGAAGGTGAAGATACACTTCAGCATGAAGCACAAGAAAAAACAGAGCAACGTGAGATTGTATTACAAGCACCAATTACAGAAGAGCAAATTCGTGGACTTCGCGTTGGTGATGTTGTAACAATTAATGGCATGATGTATACAGGTCGTGACGCAATCCATAAGCATTTAATGGATAATGATTGTCCAGTAGATTTAAATGGACAAATTATTTACCACTGTGGTCCAGTTGTTGTGAAAGATGACAATGACAATTGGCAAATTAAAGCGGCAGGTCCAACGACAAGTATTCGTGAAGAACCGTACCAAGGCGATATTATGAAGAAATTTGGTATACGCGCTGTTATTGGAAAAGGCGGTATGGGTGCGAAAACATTAGCGGCTTTAGAAGAACACGGCGGCGTGTACTTAAACGCAATTGGCGGTGCGGCGCAATATTATGCTGAATGTATTAAAGAAGTGAAAGATGTTGATTTCTTACAATTTGGTATTCCAGAAGCAATGTGGCATTTACGCATTGAAGGTTTTAAAGCAGTTGTAACGATGGACTCTCATGCTAATAGTTTACATGCAGATGTTGATAAAACATCACTTGAAAAATTAGCGAGCTTTAAAGAGCCGGTATTTAAATAAACAAAAATGCATCTCGAATCTTTCGAGATGCATTTTTTGGTATATATAGAAAAACATGCACAGCATGAAAGTAAGTAAGTAAACAGAAACTACAGGTACGATTATATATGGAAAGGAGACTATTTATGAAATATAAATGGTTGTATATCGGTCTCATTTTTTCAATTATGATGGCACTTGTTCCAGTTTCGGCATTGGCTTATACAAATACTCCACATAACTGGGGAATCCCGCGTCCTAAAAATGAAACAGTACCAGATGCAGGAAAGTTATATACGGATTTACTGCAAAAAAATGGCGGGTTTTATTTAGGAGATACGAAGAAAAAAGATATTTATTTAACATTTGATAATGGATATGAGAATGGATACACAGGCAAAATCTTAGATGTATTAAAAGAGAAAAAAGTACCAGCAACTTTCTTTGTAACGGGGCATTACATTAAAACACAAAAAGATTTATTGTTAAGAATGAAGGATGAAGGACACATTATTGGAAATCATTCTTGGAGTCATCCTGATTTTACAGCGGTAAATGATGAGAAGCTTCGTGAAGAATTAACGAGTGTAACGGAAGAAATTAAAAAAGTAACTGGGCAAAAAGAAGTGAAATATGTACGTCCTCCGCGCGGCGTATTTAGTGAAAGAACGTTAGCTCTTACGAAAGAAATGGGCTACTATAATGTATTTTGGTCACTTGCATTTTTGGATTGGAAAGTGGATCAGCAAAGAGGATGGCAATATGCACATAATAATGTTATGACGATGATTCATCCAGGATCTGTTTTATTACTTCATGCAATATCAAAAGATAATGCAGAAGCACTTGCGAAAATCATTGATGATTTGCGCGAGAAAGGGTATCATTTTAAAAGTCTAGATGACTTAGTAAAAAGCAATCAACCGTAAGCATGTATGCTTACGGTTTTCTCATGCTATAATGATGTGTAAAAAGGATGGGGAAACGTATGTGGAGCGAACATGTTACGTTAGAGTATCCGTATCATTTTGAAGAAGTATTAAAACGTTTATCTTTTGATCCTCTTAACGTCATTCAATTAGATGAGAAAGTCATTTATATCCCGCTTTGTATAGACGAGGAACAGGTTATTGTTCGCTTACAAGGGATTGGTACTGTTCAAAATCCACAGTTTTGGATTTCTAGTCAGACAGGAAATCCGGAGAAAGTCATGAAACGAATGAGGGCCATTTTTCATTGGAATGAACCGTTTCAAGATATACAAAATCATTTTTTAAACACATCATTACGTCCACTATTTGAAACATATGCTTATACTCCAATTATTTTAGAATTTGATTATTTTGCTTGTCTTCTTCGCTGTATCATTCATCAACAAATAAATTTGAAATTTGCTACTGTGTTAACAGAACAATTTGTGAAACGGTATGGAACAGAAAAGAACGGTGTATTCTTTTTCCCGACTCCGGAAATAGTAGCAAATATTTCAATTGAAGAATTGAGAGAGCAGAAGTTTAGTCAGCGAAAGGCTGAATATATAGTAGGATTAGGTCGAAGTATTGTCAGTGGTACATTAAATTTAGCGAGTATAGAAAATGGGACGGAAGAAGAGGTTGGGGCACAATTGTTGCCAATTAGGGGAATTGGTGCATGGACAGTGCAAAACTTTTTAATGTTTGGGCTTGGACGGAAAAATATGTTCCCGAAAGTGGATATTGGGATTCAGCGTGCAGTGCAAGGTATATTTCAATTAGATGATAAACCTGATGATGCATTTTTAGAAAAAGTGAAACAAGAGTGTGAACCATACTGCAGTTATGCAGCGTTATATTTATGGAAAAGTATAGAGTAGAGGTGTAATAATGATACAAAAGCAACACGAGAGTAAGTTGGAAGTTGGTCAAACGTTTCCTGTGACAATTAAACGTCTTGGGATTAACGGAGAAGGCGTTGGTTATTTTAAGAGACAAGTTGTTTTCATTCCAGGGGCATTACCAGGAGAAGAAGTTGTTGCAGAAACAACGAAAATTCAGCGTGGCTTCGCTGAAGCGAAAGTGAAAAAAGTTCGTAAAGCTTCACCGCATCGTGTGAAAGCACCGTGTCCAGTATATGAGGAGTGTGGCGGTTGTCAGCTGCAACATTTAGATTATAAAGAACAATTGAATCAAAAGCGTGATATCGTTGTACAAGCATTTGAGAAGTACATGAAAAACAGTATGGAAGAGAAAATTCGTCCAACGCTTGGCATGGAAAATCCATGGCATTATCGTAATAAGAGTCAATTACAAGTGGGGCGTAAAGACGAAAAGGTTATTACAGGGCTATATAAACAAAATTCACATCAGTTAATTGATATTGCCCATTGTATGATTCAACATAAAGCAACGAATGAAGCGACAAAAGTTGTAAGACGTATTTTAGAAAAATTAAATGTTTCTATTTACAATGAGAAAAAACAAAAAGGTTTAGTACGCACAATTGTAACACGTACTGCAGTTCAAACAGGGGAAGTACAAGTTACACTTATTACAACAAAAGAAGAATTACCAAATAAAGAACAATTTATTGCAGAAGTACAAAAACAGATGCCAGCGGTTAAATCAATTATGCAAAATGTAAACTGGCGTAAAACATCTGTTATTTTTGGCGACAAAACATTTAAATTAGCTGGAAAAGAAGTAATTCAAGAAACACTTGGTGATTTATCATTCGAATTATCAGCACGTGCATTCTTCCAGTTGAATCCAGAACAAACTGTTGTTTTATATGATGAAGCGAAAAAAGCAGCTGCGTTAACAGGAAACGAGAAGATTGTGGATGCGTACTGTGGTGTTGGTACAATCGGTCTTTGGCTTGCAAATGATGCAGCGGAAGTACGTGGTATGGATGTAATTCCAGAAGCGATTGCAGATGCAAGAAAAAATGCGAAGCGTCACGGATTTACAAATACGAAATATGAAGCAGGTAAAGCTGAACAATGGTTACCGAAATGGGTAAAAGAAGGATGGCGTCCAGATGTAATTGTTGTCGATCCACCACGTACAGGTTGCGATGATAAATTACTGGAAACAATTTTAAAGGTGAAGCCGAAACAAGTTGTGTATGTGTCTTGTAATCCTTCTTCATTAGCACGTGATGTACAAGCATTAATGAAGAGCTATGAAGTGGAGTATGTGCAACCAGTTGATATGTTCCCGCATACAGCTCACGTAGAAAATGTAGTGAAGCTTGTTAGAAAGTAAAGTTTATTAATATTCCCTCATGGTATGAGGGAATATTTTCTATGAAGGAGAATATTATGCATAATTATAAATTAACGATTCAGTACGACGGCGCACGTTTTAAAGGATGGCAACGTCTCGGTAATAACGATAATACGATTCAAGGAAAAATGGAAAGTGTCATATCTGAAATGATCGGAAAAGAAATTGAAATTATCGGTTGTAGTAGAACAGACGCTGGTGTACATGCTTTGAATCAAGTTGCTAACTTTCAAAGTGATGAGAAGTTAGTGGAACATAAAGTGAAAAAATATTTAAATCAATATTTACCCAATGATATTAGCATTACGGATGTGGAAGAAGTACATGATCGCTTCCATGCTCGTTACAACTCTAAAGCAAAAACATATCTGTATAAAATTTGGAATGAAGAGCATACAAATCCATTTATGCGTAAATACAGCATGCATGTGAATAAAAAATTAAATGTGAAAAGCATGAAAGCAGCTGCAAAACATTTAGTTGGTTCACATGACTTTACTGCTTTTTCAAATGCGAAATCAAAGAAAAAATCTATGGTTCGAGAAGTATATACACTTGATGTGATGGAAGAGGCAGGGTTTGTACAAATTAGAGTAAGTGGTAACGGCTTCCTTCATAATATGGTAAGAAAAATTGTTGGGGCATTAATTGAAGTTGGATTAGGACAATTAGATGCTGAAGCAATTCCAA
>NZ_JAKUDW010000061.1:0-31596 GCF_022662595.1 Bacillus cereus group sp. BfR-BA-01524
GATAGGAATGAACGTTCATTCCGAAAGGATTTTCAAAAGAATAGGAATGAATATTCATTCCGCGTGTAAATTTCATAATGGGAGATGATTTAAATGAGCAAGTTAAAAAGTTGGAGAAGTTTATCTTTTCTATTATGGATAGTTATTACTATTACAATGGTTGTAACGATGCCTAATATGGATAAATTAGTGAAGGAAAAAGGGAAAATTACAATCCCTAATACAGAACAAAGCAGCATTGCTGACAAGATGATTAAAGAGATGGATAAAGAAGGGGTTGAAAAGTATGAAATTATAGCCGTTTTTAATAGTGGCAATAAGGCAGCTTTAACAGATGAACAAAAGAAGGAAATAACAAAAACGATCAACGCCCTGCAAAATGAAAAAGAGCAATTAGGAATTAAGGAAGTTGTTTCGCATTTAGATAATAAAGACTTGGAGAAACAATTAGTTTCTAAAGATAATACGACTATTTTAACGCAAATATCGATAGATAAAAAACATGGTGAAATATCAAAGGTTTCAAATAATCTTCATGAAAAGGTGCAAACGAAAGGGGTAAAAACGTATTTAACAGGAAGTGACTTAATAGCGGGTGATTTTCTTAAATCCTCTCAAGAGGGAGTGAAAAAGACAGAAGTTATTTCAATCATCTTCATTCTTGTAGTATTAATCCTCGTATTCCGTTCACCAGTTGTTCCGATTGTTTCTCTTCTTACAGTCGGTGTGTCGTATTTAGTTTCAATGGGGATTATTGCTCAGCTTGTAGATCAATTTAATTTCCCATTTTCAAACTTTACACAAGTGTTCGTAGTCGTCGTCCTCTTTGGAGTAGGAACAGATTATAACATTTTATTATATATGAGGTTTAAAGAAGAATTAAGTAAACAAGAAAATGCATTTTTGGCCACGAAAGAAACATTTAAATCGGCAGGTAAAACCGTATTATATAGCGGTATAGCGGTGCTAATTGGTTTTGCATCACTTGCGTTAGCGAGTTTTAAATTATATCAATCTACTTCAGCGGTAGCAATTGGTGTTTTAGTATTACTACTCGTATTAACGACTTTAAATCCATTTTTTATGGTGCTTTTAGGAAAAGGAATGTTTTATCCAGTTAAAACATTTAAAGGTCATGAGGATAGTCGCTTATGGGGATTCTTTGCGAAAAACTCAGTAGCAAGGCCATTTATCGCTTTAATCATCGTATTTTTAATATCGATTCCTTTCATATTAAAATACTCTAATACACTAAATTACAATGATTTATTTGAAGTAGATAATAAGTATGAATCAAAGATGGGTATTAACGTAATAGAGGATCATTTTCCGCCTGGTTTCTCTTCACCGAGTACATTAGTCATTCAATCTGATAAAAAGCTGGATGAAGGAACTTCTCTACAAATTTTAGACGAATTAACTGATAAAATTTCGAAAGTTAAAGGTGTATCAGAAGTATATGCACCGACACGTCCAACTGGTGAGAAGATAAAAGAATTATATTTAAATAAGCAAGCGGGAGAATTGAATACAGGATTAGGAGATGCCGATGGTGGCATAAAGGAAATTAATGATGGATTAACGGATGCGAAAAATAAAATGGGAAGTAATGATTCAAATAGTCTTGCGAATGTTCAAAAATTAATTGATGGAACGAACGAGGCGAAAAACGGGGTATCAGCATTAGGAACAGCTTTACATCAATTATCAAATGGCATAAACGACGGTGCACAAGGAGCACAGCAAATTGAGAGTGGCTTAGCTTCAGTAAACGAAAATATAAATGTTCTATCTAATGCAACGTCGCAGCTGCATGCTGGTTATGCACAGTTAGAAAAAGGTTTAAGCTCTTACGATCAATACTTCGGAAGTATTTCTCAAGCAATTGATGGTGCGAAAAAGGGATATGAACAAATTGAAATGTTAATGACCAATTTCGTTCAAACGAAACCAGAACTAGCGAATGATTCAAACATACAACAAACGATAGGAATTGCTAAAGAAGCTCAAAAACAATTAAATATACTTTCAAAAGAATTAAATCAATTAGCAACGCAGCATAAAGCAGCGATGAGTTCATTTAAAGAAGCGAATCAATCGTTACTGAAAGTGGATAACGGCTTAAAAGAAATGAACAATGGAATTAATAAGTTACAAAAGGGGGCAGCGGATCTTAAAAATGGATTAAATGAAGGTTCTGCAGGTTCAAAACAAATTGCGAATAAATCAGCTGAGTTACAATCTGGATTAACGAAAATAAACGATGGGCAAGGGCAACTTTTAACGGGCCTTAAAGACCTGCAGGAAAAGATGGGGCAATTACAATCTGGTTTATCTAAAAGTACAGAAGGGCTTGGAAAAGTAAGCAATGGCCTGCATGACGCGCAGAAATATTTAGGGGAGCTCAATGAATCGAAAAGCTCTGAGAAGTTTTATATTCCAAAAGAAGTGTTAGAGGGAGACGATTTCCAAAAAGCATTGAACACGTACATGTCACAAGATAGAAAGATTGCTAAAATGACCATCATTTTAGATGTAAATCCGTATTCAAAAGAAGCAATGCCGATTATTCAAGAAATCAATAAAACAATCGAGGGCACTGTAAAGGGAACGGAATTACATGATGCGAAAACAGCAATTGGCGGAACAACAGCTAGAAACGTGGATTTAAAAGAAGTAACAGGGCAAGATTTCTTACGTACAGCTACGATTATGTTAATTGGAATTGCGATTGTATTAATTGTAATTACACGTTCATTATTAAATACAATATTTATTATTGGCTCATTACTATTAGCGTACTTTGCATCGCTTGGTATAAGCGAACAAATTAGTGCACATGTATTACATGTAGAGTCATTAAGCTGGAATGTTCCATTCTTTAGCTTCATTATGATTGTCGCTTTAGGAGTGGATTATAGTATTTTCGTAATGATGCGCTATAACGAGATAGAAGGGGATTCGGTAACGAAAATTGTAACTGCATCTCGTCATATAGGAGGAGTTGTATTATCAGCGGCGCTAATTTTAGTAGGGACATTTGCAGCATTAATCCCTTCAGGTGTATTAACACTTATACAAGTAGCATCAGTTGTTGGCGTTGCACTCTTACTATTAGCTTTAATCGTGATGCCGATATTGTTACCTGCTTTAATGGGATTAACGAGTAGATTGAAGAGTTATAAAGAAAAGATAATAAATACGAAATAAGTGAAGACTGTAGGGGATGATTTCTCTACAGTTTTTCTATATATAAAATTTCGAATGAAAAATGAATCCAATGTATTACAGAATGAGAAGTGAATGGTTATATGAGAAAGAGGTCGATGATATACATACAATAGCTAGGGGAATGGATAAAAACTATCCGATTTCATTATAGAAAGGTAATCAACCGTTGCTATTCATCCAGCTTCTACTATATAATAGCTATAGTCTACAATAATTGAGTCGTAATATGCGATTTTTTAAGACAATCGGTGAGAAAACGCTGAAATAAGCGGTATTAGTAGGAGGACACAAATGATTACAGTAAGTAACGTTAGTTTGCGTTTCGCGGATCGCAAATTATTTGAAGATGTTAACATAAAATTCACGCCAGGTAACTGCTACGGTTTAATCGGAGCAAACGGTGCTGGTAAATCAACATTTCTAAAGATTTTATCTGGAGAAATTGAACCATCAACAGGTGACATACATATTACGCCAGGTGAGCGTCTAGCAGTATTAAAACAGAACCACTTCGAATATGAAGAGTTCCCAGTATTAGAAACAGTAATTATGGGTCACACGCAACTTTACAAAGTAATGCAAGAGAAAAATGCTATTTACATGAAAGAAGACTTTAGTGATGAAGATGGAATGCGTGCTGCAGAACTTGAAGGTGAGTTCGCTGAGCTTAACGGTTGGGAAGCTGAGTCAGAAGCTGCAATCCTTCTAAAAGGTCTTGGTATTGGTGAAGATCTTCATGACAAAAAATTATCAGAATTGACTGGTGCAGAGAAAGTAAAAGTATTACTTGCTCAAGCATTATTCGGTAAACCTGATATTCTATTACTAGATGAGCCTACCAACCACTTGGACTTAAAAGCGATTCAATGGTTAGAAAACTTCTTAATGAACTTTGAAAATACAGTAATCGTTGTATCCCATGACCGTCACTTCTTAAATAAAGTATGTACGCACATGGCTGATCTTGATTTCGGTAAAATTCAACTTTATGTTGGTAACTATGACTTCTGGTATGAGTCAAGCCAATTAGCTTTAAAATTAACACAAGATGCTAATAAGAAAAAAGAAGAGAAAGTAAAAGAGTTACAAAACTTCATTGCACGCTTTAGCTCAAACGCATCTAAAGCGAAACAAGCAACTTCTCGTAAAAAATTATTAGATAAAATTACATTAGATGATATTAGACCATCATCACGTCGTTACCCATTCGTTGGCTTCACACCTGAGCGTGAAATAGGAAATGACTTATTAACTGTTGAAGGCCTTTCTAAAACAATTGATGGCGAAAAAGTGTTAGATAATGTGTACTTCACTTTAAATAAAGGTGATAAAGTTGCATTTATCGGTCGTAACGATATCGCGATGACAACATTATTTAAAATCCTTATGGGTGAAATGGAGCCAGATAGCGGTTCATTCAAATGGGGTGTTACAACATCTCAATCTTACTTCCCAAGAGATAACTCTAAATACTTTGAGAACAGTGACTATAACTTAGTTGATTGGTTACGCCAATTCTCTCCACAAGATGAGTCAGAAAGCTTCTTACGTGGTTTCTTAGGCCGTATGTTATTCTCAGGTGAAGAAGTTAAGAAGAACGTTTCTGTATTATCTGGAGGCGAAAAAGTTCGTTGTATGTTATCTAAAATGATGTTAAGTGGTGCGAACGTAATCACACTTGACGATCCAACGAACCACTTAGACCTTGAGTCTATCACTGCATTAAACAACGGTTTAATTGCTTTCAAAGGTACAATGTTATTCACATCTCATGACCATCAGTTCGTACAAACAATTGCAAACCGCATTATCGAAGTAACACCAAACGGTGTAATCGATAAAGAGGCAACTTACGATGAGTACTTAGAAAATGAAGAACTTCAAAAACAAGTAGATGCAATGTACAAAGGTCAATAATATATCATGAAAAAACTCGCTCTTTTTAGAGCGAGTTTTTTTGTCGAGAAAACATAACACCACTGGTGGGGTAAATGAATAATTATTCAAATATAATATTAGTGAACATGAGGATTTTTCATGTATGGAAGAGATGTAATGACTTTAAGATTTAGTTGAAGCAGGGGAATGTAAGGTGAGCAATATAATTAAATAACATTATTTTGTCATGTGAAATATGTACCAAAATTGGAGATAGAATAGTTTGCGAATGAGTTTATAAAGGTATATAGTATGGGATGTCATAATTAGTGGATGAATCTTGGGAGAAAACAGGAAATGTTACAAATTTATTTTGTTAAATAGAAACCAAGGTCAAAATGTTTAAAAAGAAATAGTTGAATAAATACTAGCTTCAAATTATAATTACTAATATTCTTCATATAGTTAAATAAAGATAATCTATTTGAAGAAGAAAATTTGAATAGAGAGACAGACTTATAAAAAATAAGCCTTGGATGATTAAAAGAGGTGGAGAAATGAAACAGTTCTTATTAAAGAGCAAAAGTGTGTTAAGCAATCATTTTGGATTCTTTCTGTTTGCCGTTATTTTATTGTGGCTCAAAACGTATGCAGCCTATGTAACGGAATTTAATTTAGGAATTTCAAACACAATCCAAAAATTCTTGCTGTTTTTCAACCCGCTTAGTTCAGCAGTTCTATTTTTAGGACTTGCATTATTTGCAAAAGGGAAACGATCTTATATTTGGTTAATCGTTATCAACTTGTTATTGTCGATTCTTTTATACGCAAACGTAGTATACTATCGCTTTTTCAGTGACTTTATTACGTTCCCGACATTAACACAAACGAATAACTTTGGAGATTTAGGTGGTAGTATTCTTGCGTTGCTACATCTTTATGATCCACTATACTTCTTAGACACGATTATATTAATTGTGTTAGTCGCAACAAAATTCGCAAATCCAAAACCAATTCGTGTTGCGAAGCATAAATTATCTCTAGTATTTGTAGCAGGTATTTTATTATTCAGTGTTAACTTAGGTCTTGCAGAATCCGACCGTCCTGAATTATTAACAAGAACATTCGATAGAAATTATATTGTGAAATATTTAGGGGCATACAACTACACAATTTACGATGGTATTCAAAGTGCGAAAGCATCAACAGAACGAGCATTAGCTGATGGGGATAATATGACAGAAGTAAGAAATTATTTAACATCAACTTATGCAAGTCCAAATCCTGAGTATTTCGGTAAAGGAAAGGGAATGAACGTAATTTATATTCATTTAGAGTCATTCCAAAACTTCTTAATTGATTACAAATTAAATGGTCAAGAAGTTACACCGTTCTTAAATTCATTTACAAAAGATGCGAATACACTATACTTTGATAACTTCTTCCATCAAACAGGACAAGGGAAAACATCTGATGCGGAGTTTATGTTAGAGAATTCAATGTTTGGTTTACCGCAAGGTTCTGTCTTTACAACGAAATCTCATAATACGTATCAATCAGCACCAGCTATTTTAGGACAACAAGGATACACATCAGCAGTATTCCACGGTAACTACAAAACATTCTGGAACCGTGACGATATTTATAAATCATTTGGTTTTAATAAATTCTTTGATGCGTCATACTACGATATGAATGAAAAAGATGTAGTAAACTACGGATTAAAAGATAAACCGTTCTTTAATGAATCTATTCCGTTATTACAAACATTGAAACAACCGTTCTATACGAAGTTTATTACGTTATCGAACCATTTCCCTTATCCAATCGATAAGGCAGAAGCAACGATTGAACCAGCGACAACAGGCGATTCATCAGTAGATACGTACTTCCAAACAGCACGCTATTTAGATGAATCTGTAAAAGGTTTCATCGATTACTTGAAACAATCTGGTTTATATGATAACTCAATTATCGTTATGTACGGAGACCATTACGGTATTTCAGATAATCATAACGCAGCAATGTCAAAAGTAATGGGTAAAGAAATGAACTCATTTGAAAATGCACAGTTACAACGTGTGCCTTTAATCGTTCGTGTACCAGGAGTGAAAGGTGGCGTACAACATCAATATGGCGGTGAAATTGACGTTCTTCCTACGTTATTACACTTACTAGGTACAGATACGAAAAACTATGTTCAATTCGGTTCAGATTTATTATCACCAGAGCATAAACAAGTCGTTGCGTTCCGTAACGGTAACTACGTAAGCCCAACTGTTACTGCACTGAACGGCAAATACTATGATACAACAACTGGAAAACCTGTAGAATTTACAGATGAAATAAAGAAAAATGAACAAATGGTTCAAAACTCACTAAAATACTCTGACCAAGTCGTAAATGGTGACTTATTACGATTCTACACACCGGAAGGATTCACTCCAGTAGATCGTTCGAAGTATAACTATAACAATCGTGATAAAAACAAAACGAAGGTAAAAACGACTCCGGAAGGGGAAGCTAAATAAATAATAAAAAGCGCTATTCATATGAATAGCGCTTTTTATTTGTAAATATACCATCATTATTAGACAGAACTAGCTGCTGCTTTTTGTTTTGCCTTTCCAAAGAAAACTACACCGACGATGATAATAATGATAAATGCCCATTTAATGAAAGGGTTACTTTCGAAAAATCCAGCAAACCATTTCTCATCTACAATCATTTTTGCAGCAGTATAAGCTAAAACGGCTGCTCCAATCGTAATGATGACAGGAAAACGATCCACCCATTTTAGAATCAATGTGCTGCCCCATACGACTACAGGAATAGACACTAATAATCCAATGATTACTAAAGAAAAGTTACCATGGGCAGCTCCTGCAACAGCGAGTACATTATCAATGCCCATTAACGCATCAGCGATAATAATGGTTTTAATAGCAGACCAAAATCCTTCTTCGGCTTTAATATCATGATTTTTGCCCTCAGCAATCAACTTGTAAGCGATCCATATAAGAAGTACACCGCCAATTAGGAGTAAACCAGGTATTTTTAATAACCAAACGACAACTAAGGTAGCGAGGGCTCTAATAGCAATCGCCCCGACAGTTCCCCATATAATAACTTTTTTTTGTTGGTCTTTCGGTAATCTTCTTGCTGCTAATCCAATTACGATGGCATTATCTCCGGCTAACACTAAATCGATTACAATGATGGCAAGCAAGGCAGACAAATATTCAGATGAGAGAAACTCCATATACATATCACTCCTTATGGTTAATATGTGCTAAAGTGTTGATAATATAAAAAGGGTTGAAATTTTATATTCAATCCATAATTTCTTACTATATTTTGATAAATCTGTTTTAATTTCGTATAAGTCGCTTTTGCAATCTTTTTTGTTTTTCGATTCTTTTTCTTAATTTTCGATTCATCTTTTTAATACGGTTTTCTTTTCTACTATCCCAGTTATCACTTCTGATTTCATTAATAGATGTATCTTCCTTAGCGCGAAAACGCCTTACTTTTTTTACGAAGGAAAGGGGGATGTTGCCGATAACACCTTGTTTTTCTAACGAATCCTCTTTACCTAGACACCAATCAGGATGAGATAATAAATAATCGAAATCAAATATTATCTCGTATTTTTTATCCATATATGTATACCATTCATCTAAAGTACACTTATTTTTTGTATGTAAATATATTGATCCATCAGTCATAGCGCAGCACCAATAGTCAAAATAGCTCCATAGTACCCATTCTTTCGGTACATCTAGTGTTAAAATTACCATTTTTGAATTTGTTCTACCCCAAGCTTTATGATTTCGATTTGGGTAATTATTTGCTTCCCAGACCCAAATAGGATAGTTACCTTCGTAATGAGGCAATCTTGTTTTAGCAACGCGCACCATCCAGTCATATGAATAGAAATCGTCTGGATCGATGAATTCTTTATTACCTTCTAAATAACCAAGTTTCTTAAATTGTTTCCAAGCTTCTTCAGTTTGTACTGTATATACGATCATATGGCACCTACTTATTTAAACTAAATTTTAGTATAACATGTGATTTTGAATTTTTATTGATATTAGAGAAGGGGGAATTTGAGTCGAATATACGAGGAGTAATTCCCAAAACGACAAAAAGACTTGATTCCCAGCTAAAGGGAATCAAGTCTTTTCATTACATACGATTATCATGCCAGAAGTTTAATGGGAAATGTTCGTTCTCATTATATGCTTCTAATTCATATCCTTTTTCTTTCAGTCCTTTAATAATTCCAGGTACTGCTTTTACTGATTGTGGATGAATATCATGCATAAGGATAACTTCTGTTGGATTTGTAGCACCATGTAACACGTTCTCTACAATTTTAGTAGATGCAGCATCAACTTGCATTTTGTTGTATTTCCAGTCTAAAGAATCAATTGTCCAATCCCAAACTTTTAAGCCATTTTCTACAACTTTGTTGCGAAGAGCTTCGTTTAATCCTGGCATAGAGCCGTAAGATGGACGAGTTAATACTGGTGATTTACCTAAAACACCAGCGATTAAGCCTTGGTCTTCCTTCATTTCATCTACGTAATGACCTTCTGTGTAAAGTTTCTTGTAGTTATGAGTCATACTGTGCATCCCAACGTAGTGGCCTTCAGCATCTTCGCGTTTTACAAGATCAGGGAAAGCTTTTACGTTTGAACCAATTAGGAAGAATGTTGCTTTTGCATTTTCTTTCTTTAACATATCTAAAAGCTCAGCTGTGTATTTTCCAGGACCATCATCAAATGTTAAATAAGCGACTTTTCTAACTTGCCCGTTATAATGTTTAGGAGCTTCTTTCGGAGCAAGAGATGTTTGAATCTCACTTACAAGTTGAACAGATTTTGCTTCATCCTCTGTACTAGCTAGAGCAGTATGTACTGATCCCAAAGCCGCTTCGTATGTGAATAATACCCCCGCACAAACTAACATAGCCCTTTTTACTAAAGTTGTCATTCGAATTCCATTGTGCATAATTTTCCTTCTCTCTATAAAAGTTCTACTCTACTATATTAGCAATTATAGGTAGGGAAATGCAAAAAAACTTTTTTACAAGTGTAAAAAAGTTTACTCAAAAGTATGCAAGATTTTATATCAATTGCAGTTTTGAAAAATAGGATGAATTTAAACTTTATTATTTAAACTTTCAATCATCAAATTTAAATCTTCTAATAAGGATGCATGCGCTTTTTTAGGAGAGCCTGTATCAAAGGGAGGCTGAGGGTCGTATTCTAACATGAGTTGAACTGCTTTGCTTTTTTCATCTCCAAATTCCCAAGCTATTAACTGAAGGGCCATATCAATACCTGCAGATACACCAGCAGCTGTTATAATTTTTTCATGGCGCACGAATCTCTCTTCAGTTGGAATAGCTCCGAGAGAACGAAGTAAGTTAAAACAGCTCCAATGACTAGTAGCATTAACACCATTTAGTAGACCAGTAGCACCTAAGATTAAGGAGCCCGTACATACAGTTGTAGTCCACTTTGTCGTTTTATGTATTTGGAGAATCCAATTAAGAGTTTCTTCATCCTTCATAAGTTGTGTAAAGTTTGGTGGACGACATCCAGGAATAACAAGAATATCTGCTGAAGTAATTTCATTAAAATTGTAATCAGCATGTAAATAGCCCATTTTCGAATCTAATTTTATTAATCCCTTCGTTTTAGCAACAAATTTTATGTTGTTATTGCTTTCTGCAGCAAATACTTCGTATGGACCAATAGCATCTAATGCAGTAATTCCATCATAGAGCATAATAACGATTTCCATTAAAACCTCTCCTTTATTTGTTACGAATTGAATCTAGTAACGATAAGGAAGATAAAATTATTGAATATTCTTTTATCTTTACTTTAAATATACTATACCCCTAATGTGTATCGCTTAGTGCAACTGTGTCAAAGGTGTGACGAAATCTATGAATAGGTTCATTTATTTTGAAAAGATGTATTCACTTATTTAATGGGTAAAAAGTTAAATTTACTTGGAATTTCTATTAAAAACGATATGCAACTTTCACAGAAAGAAGAAATGAAAAATATAGTACTTAGGCTAAAGTCTTAAAACGAAAGGAGACTAATCATACTTTCGTATCATTTCATTTTCGTTCCAATTATTGATTCGAATATTTTTGTTTTTTATTAAAATATTGGTAAAGAAACAATTACATGAAAAAAGGAGTGGGAATATGGATAATTATATTTGCACTACATGTGGAGTACAGTATCCCGAAAATGAAGAACCACCTTCTCGCTGTAAAATTTGTAATGAGGAAAGACAATATGTTAATCCAATTGGGCAGTCATGGACAACATTAGAAACGATGCAAAATAGCAATTTATACAAAAACGAAATAATAAAAGAAGAAAGCGGTTTGTATAGCATTACTACTAAACCTAAATTTGCGATTGGACAAACAGCATTTTTAATACAAAGTAAAACTCTAAATGTTATGTGGGATTGCATTAGTTATTTAGATGATAAAACGGTAAAACGTATATATGATTTAGGTGGTATTCAAGCAATAGCACTTTCTCATCCACATTATTACTCTACACAAGTTAAATGGGCGGAAACATTCAATGTACCTATTTATATTCATGAAGATGATAAAGAGTGGGTGGTTCGTCCGAGTAAGCAAATTAAATTTTGGTCTGGGGAGCATCTGATATTATCGGAAGAACTTACATTGCATCGCTTAGGAGGCCATTTTAAGGGTGGAACTGTTATACATTGGATAGACGGTAATGAAGGGAAAGGTATTTTGTTATCAGGTGATATTATACAAGTAGTTTCGGATCGAAAATGGGTAAGTTTTATGTATAGTTATCCCAATCTCATTCCATTACCAGCGAATAAAGTTAGAGATATGGCAGAGAAGGTAAAAGATATCCAATTTAGTCGACTATATAATGCATTTCATGGTGTGGTGGAAGATGCGAATAAAGCTGTACAAAGATCTGCTGATCGGTATATAAAGGCCCTGCAAGGAGAACTATTTCATACGTAATAGCTTGTAATTCATCTCTACATTTATATAACTAATTTTATATGGATTTTATACTAAAGTCCTATTGTTTATTAACTAATAGGTCTTTCAACTTAGGAAGTTCACACTAATGAGGGATGTTAAAGGGAATATATGTAACCTATACTAATTACTATAAAGCTTTGGAAAATGAAAAGGAGGAGATTTGCATGAAGAATTGGGTTCAATTTAGAATTGCAAGACCAACAGATAAATTTGAAGAAGTGATAAGTTTTTATGAAACAGGATTAGGATTAAAACGTATAGGGGAATTTCACAATCATGAAGGATATGACGGGGTGATGTTTGGTTTACCAGATGAAGAGTATCATTTGGAGTTTACTACACATGTTAATGGAAGTCCATGTCCGGCACCGACAAAAGATAATTTACTAGTTTTTTATATGCCTATTAAAGATGAAATTGAAAAGATAGTGAATCGATTAAGTAATATGGGCTATCATGAGGTGGAACCAGAAAACCCGTATTGGATAGAGAAAGGAACCACAATAGAGGATCCAGATGGTTGGAGAATTGTGCTTATGAATGCATCTGAATAAAGAAACTATTTTCATATGAAATAGAGTGTAACAAAATGATTTAGACATAAATCCCTACAGTGTTTGTAGGGATTTTTATATAAGAAGATCTTATTGAGAGAGTTATTAAAATGTAGAAAGTATTTTGGCTGAGAACAAATGTAATAAACATAATTTATGAAGGAGGTATAAAAGTATGATAGTAAACCATTTTGAAGAGTTTTCTAAACATGTTGGAAATACACCTCTCATGAAATTAAAATGCGAAGAAACGAAGGACCTTTCTATCTATGCTAAATGTGAATGGCACAATCCTACAGGATCGATTAAGGATAGGCCAGCACTTGGAATGATTAATAAATATTTACAAGAAGCGGACAAAAAACAAAATATTTTAGAGTATAGTGGTGGAAGCTTAGCGAGGTCAATTGGGTGTATTTGTAATTATTTAGGGATTCAATGCACGTTAGTTTTAAGTTCTGGAACCGGTAAATCCCTATTAAATGAACTTGATCGTTATGGTGCTAACGTAATCTTAGTTGATAAATGTAAAGGGTTCTACGCAGTAATTGAGAAAACAATAGAGATTAGCAAACAAAAGCCAGAATTATACTTTTTATTCCAACATTATAATAATGCAAATCTAGTAAGTCATATAGAAGGTACAGGGCGAGAAATTATTGCACAAATGATTGGAAAACCAATACATGCATGGGTAGCATCTGCTGGTACTGGTGGAACTCTAATGGGAGTCTATACAGCAATAAAGAATTATACAAAAAATGTTGAACTACATTTAGTAATGCCTGCTGAATTGCCTTATGGTTCGGAACAACCACCAAATGATTTAAAGAAATATGCTGGATCAGGTGGGTTCGGCTTAGGAAGGAAACAACATTTCATAGAACAGGAAGAAAATTTGATAGAAAAACAATGGACTTATTCATATGAAGATACCCTGTATGAAATGGCACGTTTTTACAAAGATACTGGTATAAAAATAGGAACTTCTGCGGCAGCGAATTTATTAGCAGCTAAACAAATTGGGAAAGAAAAAGGTGCGAATTTTAATGTAGTTACAGTTTTTCCGGACGCAGGATCAATAGAAGAGTGGTCAGATGTAAAAAATTTAGTTGAAAAAATAGGTGATTGAGAGGACCATTAAAAGTTCTTTCGTAGTTTATATCTTATTCTACGCAAAATTGATACCATCAAAAAACTGTATGTTTAACATGTACAGTTTTTTGATGGTGTAGCTGTGCAATCTTTAGAAATTTCACATACCGTATTTTAAAAATAAATATAGGAAAACCGAAAAGTAATGTAGAATATATCGTACATACATATATACAGTCAACAGAAAAGATAAAGAGGTGGGTATATGTTACTTGAGGAAGTAATGCAGCAACTAGAGGAATATGGAACAGAACAAAATCGTAAAACGTATAAAAACCACGGAGCGAAAGAGCCACTATTCGGAGTTAGTTTTGCAAATTTAAAATTGTTAAAAAAGAAAATAAAAAAAGATCACGATTTAGCAGTTGAATTGTGGGAAACGAAAAATATGGACGCAATGACATTAGCAACTTATATTTTAGACCCGAAGAATTTAACAACAGAACAGCTTAATAGTTGGGTTCAGGATGTTGATTATTACTGTTTAATGGATGTTTTTATGACATCTATATGTACTTCGCCAATTGCAATAGAAAGAATGGAAGAGTGGACAAAGTCTAATGATGAATGGATTGGAAGAGCTGGCTGGTCTTTGTTAGCAAATATATCGATTAAAAATAAAGAGTTACATGATGGTTTCTTCTCTCCATACTTAGAAGAGATTAAAGAAAATATACATAATGAAAAAAATAGAAAAAAAGAAGCGATGAATAGTGCTTTAATCGCAATAGGAATTCGTAATGAAGACTTAGAGCGACAAGCAATTGAAATTGCACGTGAAATTGGAAAAGTAGAGGTTAATCACGGTGCAACATCATGTAAAACACCAGATGCAGAAAGCTATATAAAAAAAGCGAGAGAAAGAGCTGAAAAAAAGAAAGTGAAATAAGAAAAGAGGAACGGCTATGAAACCAATTGAAGCAGCACAAAGCATAATTACATCACAATTTCCGAATTGTGATGTAGCTTTACTCGGTGGAAGCGTTGCACGAGGAGAAGCGACGAAAACATCTGACCTTGATATTGTAATAGTTGACCAAAGTTTAACTTCTTGTTATAGAGAATCTTTCTATAGTAATGGATGGCCTGTTGAGGTGTTTGTTCATAATTTTACAACATATAAAACCTTTTTCAAAATGGATTGTGATCGAGGGAGACCGTCGTTACCACAATTAGTTTCAGAAGGGGTTGCATTAAAAGGGGAAAAGGAAATTGTTGAGAAATTAAAAAAAGAAGCGAATGATTTACTACATAAAGGACCAGCTAAATGGACCGAAGAAACGATTAAGCAGAAGCGATATTTTATTACGGATACTTTAGATGACTTTATTGGTGCAACAAAAAGAGAAGAAGAATTGTTTATCGCTAATTTATTAGCGGATTTAGTACATGAATATGTATTAAGAGTAAATGGTAGGTGGCTTGGAAGTTCAAAATGGTTTATTAGAGTGCTAAGAAGATATGATGAGCAATATGCAAACAAATTTGTAGCGGCTTTTGATCATTTTTATAAAACGGGAGAGAAAAATGAATGTACCATATGTTCAATTAAGAGAATTGACATTAGATGATGTAGAAGATCGCTATCAATGGTCGTTAGATAGAGATGTAACAAAGCATTTAGTCGTACCAGACCAATATCCTCCGTTCACTCGTGGAGATACGAGAATCTGGATTGAAGCTTGTATAAGCCGAAAAAATGGTTATGAACAAAGGGCGATCGTTACTGAGAAAGGTATACATATTGGATGGGTAGACCTTAAAAATTTTGATAAAACAAATAAAAATGCAGAACTAGGAATTGCGATTGGAAATAAAGACTATTGGGGTAAAGGATTTGGAATGGCAGCTCTAAACAGCATATTATAAATAGGTTTTTCCCAGTTTGAATTGGAGAAAATTTGGTTACGTGTAGATGAAGATAATACACAAGCTAAACAGAGTTATGAAAATGCCGGATTTGTATGCGAAGGGTTAATGAGAAATGATCGATTGAGACAGGGAAAGTTCATTCATCGCTATCGTTACAGTATATTAAAAGAAGAGTATGAATCAAAAAATAATAACCTATAAAAATATTATGTCAATTAAAAAGGGGAAGATAAAATGATTCGATTACTTACAAAAGCGGATGCAAAACAATATTGGGAGTTACGTTTACAAGCACTACAAGTAAATCCAGAAGCATTTGTAACGACTTATGAAGAAGCAGTACGTCAAGAAAACCCTCTTGAACGAGTTGCTAGTAATCTTTCATCCAACAGTAGTTTTACATTTGGTGCTTTTAATAATGAAAATCGTTTAGTTGGGGTTGTTACTTTATTAACAGAAGAAAAGGACGCATATAAGCATAAAGGACATATCGTTGCAATGTATATAGATACTGAAAATCGAAGAAGTGGTCTTGCACGTGATTTAATACGTAAAGCAATTGAAAGGGCAAAAGAGATGAAGCTAGAGCAATTGAATTTAGGGGTTGTGTCAACGAACGAACCAGCCAAACGATTATATGAATCAATGGGATTTAAAACGTACGGAATTGAAAAAAGGGCTATAAAAATGAATGGTGTGTATAGTGATGATGAACATATGGTGTTGTTCTTTTAAGAGAGGAAGTTTTGTATGAAAAAGGGGAAAATGCGACTATAAGATGGGGAATATGGCATTTAGCAGATCATAATAGGTATCATCAAGCTCATATAAGTCGATTGAGGAAATTATATAGAGAATATAAACTGCATATTCTTTAATTTTTGAATAAACAAACGCCCCTAAATAATAATTAAAGGAGGCGTTTATTTTTATTCGTTTGTTTTTCTTCCCAAGCTATCATTAAATTTTTATGATGATTTTTTGGTTTTTCAATAGAAAACCAGTAAATTGAATGTGCAATAGTTGGTAGCCATCTTTTATGGCGGATTCGTATATTTTCATGGTGAGTATAGTGGGTCGAGATTAAGGTAGATTTTGACCCTTGAAAATTTTGGTATGTAATATCCTTGATTTCATACCAATACACTTTATTCCCATGAAAATCTACTACAATTCCTTCATCATCCCAATAGGAACCTATATCGCTTGCACGTGTTTTCCATAAGGTTAGGGCATACTTTAGTAGCCATAAGGAGAAAAATATTGAAATAATTCCTAGTAAATCAAATTCTTCCATTAAAGATAAAACACTTATTAGAAGGAAAACAACTCCGAAAGAAAGTACAAATAAAATAGATTGTATAGAGGCTCTGTATATTTTCAGTGTTATCACATCCATAGAAGTAACTTATTTTTAAAATTATTTCTGTTTAATGTTTTTATATTAAGTATAATAAATGAATGTATTATTATCTTTTTCATTGCAAGTGAATGGAAAGTGAAATGTAAGTTTGTATGTAGATTTTTCATCGCGTATACTAAAATATATGTTGTAGAGATTAAAAATTAAATACAAGGGGTTTTACAATGAAAGCAATTGTTATAGGGATACTGGCATCATTTTTCTTTGCCTTTACCTTTGTTTTAAACCGGGCAATGGACTTAGAAGGTGGAAGCTGGATTTGGAGTGCATCATTACGGTATTATTTTATGGTTCCAATGCTATTACTTATTGTTATGTATAGAGGGAACTTAAAGCAACTCTTTCAATATATGAAAAACAATCCGAAAGAATGGTTAGTATGGAGTATCGTTGGATTTGGTCTCTTTTATGCACCGCTTAGTTTTGCTGGAGCGTTCGGACCAGGTTGGCTCGTTGCATCAACATGGCAAATTACAATCGTTGCAGGGATTTTGTTAACACCATTTTTTGTGGTGGATCCACTACATAAAAAACTTCCGATGAAGGAATTAGTTATGTCGGGAATTATTTTATTTGGTGTTGTTCTCATGCAAGTAGAACATGCTTCTTCATTAGGTATTCGTGAAACCGTTTTATGTGTAGTTCCTGTACTTATTGCAGCATTTGCGTATCCTCTTGGAAATCGAAAAATGATGCAAGTTTGTAAAGGGGAATTAGATGTATTTCAGCGAGTACTCGGTATGACATTAGCAAGTTTACCATTTTGGTTTTTATTATCTGGTTACGAAGTATCAACTGGCGGATTACCGTCAAGTAGCCAAGTTTTTCAATGTTTTATTGTAGCAGTTAGTTCTGGGTTAATCGCGACAATATTATTTTTCTTTGCAACAGATCTTGTGAAAGATGATCCACAAAAACTAGCAACAGTGGAAGCGACGCAGTCAGGTGAAGTTTTATTTGCGCTAGTAGGAGAGCTGATCTGGTTATCTGCACCAATTCCGTCATCTTTATCTTGGGTTGGTATGAGTCTCGTTATTATTGGAATGATACTTCATAGTTATGTGGCTGTCGTTGTAAAAAAAGAAGAAAAAATAACGGCGTAATGAGATTAGCTCTTTTTATTAAGAGTTAGTCTTTTTTCATAGAAAGGGATGAAAATATGAATTTACAGCGTGTTGAACAAATTGAAAAAGATTCAATATTAAATGTGCTACAATATGCCGTCGGTCCAAATGAAATAAGCTTAAAGAAGGCAGTATTATTTTACCAAAGTAATAAAGGGACTTTGTACAAATATGAAGAAAAAGCTTGTATAGGTATTGAAGTAATCGGAGCAACTAAAGCACGAGTATGTCATATAGCAGTGGCTTCAGATTATCGTCAAAAAGGAATTGCACTGCAAATGATTAAAGAGATTGTAAGAATATATCAATTGACTTATATAGAAGCAGAGACAGACGATGGGGCGGTAGAATTTTATAAAAGAATGGGTTTTCAAGTTAAAAGTTTAGGAGAAAAATATACGGGAATCGAAAGATTTCATTGTTATTTGGAAAAATAGTATAAAAATATGCATATGGAGTATAGCTTGAAAAAATAAGATTTACATTTTTCTTCATTTAATAAAACTCTCGCTTATCATTCTCTACGATTTTAATAGAGTTTTGAGGCTTCAGTACACCCATATACATATTTTTGTAGTAATGAATATGATTAAGTTAAAAATTAAGAAAAATATGATAATATATTTATATAAAAGTTTAAATTTACGTGGCTAGTGAGGGAACCAATATGAAAATGAATGAAATAGTAGCAAGCACACAATTTCCAAATACAATCGAAACAATAACAAAAGATTTAAAAGCATTAGGAATCGAAAAAGGAATGACAATTATCGTTCATTCATCACTAAGTTCTATCGGATGGATATCTGGTGGTGCGGTTGCCGTAGTAGAAGCATTAATGAAAGTTGTTACGGAAGAAGGAACGATAATAATGCCAACGCAATCTTCGGATTTGTCCGATCCGAAACATTGGTCAAGACCACCTGTACCGGAAGACTGGTGGCAAATTATCCGAGATAACGTCCCTGCATTTGATTCACGTATAACCCCAACAAGGGGAATGGGTGAAATAGTTGAATGTTTTCGTACATATCCGAATGTAGTACGTAGTAATCATCCGTTAGGAAGTTTTGCTGCATGGGGAAAACATGCAGTAGAAATAACAATGAACCATTCATTATCAATGAGCTTTGGAGAAGAATCTCCATTAAGAAAAATATACGATTTAGACGGGTACGTATTATTAATTGGTGTTGGATATGATTCAAATACGTCTGTTCATTTATCCGAGGTGCGTACTGGTGCATGTGAGTTAATACAAGTAGGAGCACCTATTATAGAAAATGGTGAAAGAGTGTGGAAAGAGTTTGTTGAAATGGATTACGAATCTGAGAAGTTTGTAGAAATTGGTGTGGAGTTTGAGCGAAAAGGAACTGTAAAAAACGGGAAGATAGGGAATGCAACGTGTCGTCTAATGAAACAGCGTGATATAGTTGACTTTGGAACAGAATGGTTTCGTAAGAAAAATTAGTAAGGGATGGTTACAATGAAGGGGAAAAAGGTATTAATTACGAGCGGTGGTTGTCTAGAAAAATGGGATCAAGTACGCGGGCATACGAATATGGCTAAAGGTACAATCGGAAGGATAATCGCAGAAGAACTTATAGCTAAAGGGGCACATGTTATATATTTGCACGGTTATTTTGCGGAGAAACCGAGCGATGTACATAGAGGGTTAGAATTACATCCATTTGAAGGAATTGTTGATTTACAAGATAAAATGAAAAGTATCATCACACATGAAAAGGTTGATGCAGTCATTATGGCAGCGGCTGGATCAGATTGGATTGTGGAGAAAATTTGTGATCAAGATGGTAATGTTCTTAATATGGACGGAAAAATTTCAAGTGATATAGCACCGATTATTCACTTTCAAAAGGCTCCAAAAGTATTAAAACAAATAAAAGAATGGGACCCAGAAACAGTACTTGTTGGTTTTAAACTTGAAAGTGATTTAAATGAAGAAGAACTGTTTGAAAGAGCGAAAAATAGAATGAAAGAAGCAAGGGCGAATGTAATGATTGCAAATTCACCACATTCTTTATATTCGCGTGGAGCTGTACATTATGTAATTGGACAGGATGGTAAAGGGAAGTTGTGTAATGGAAAAGATGAAACGGCGAAAGAAATTGTCAAAAGCTTAGAGGTATTATGTAATCGTGTCACTGCTTTTTAAAATTAAGTTTTTAGATAAGAATGAATCCGCATAGTAATAAGTAAGCGAAACTTTAATTGGTGGGAATTTTACTTTTACACGAATGTGAAGCGTATATCAATCAAGAGCTATACACAGAATAATTGGTGAGGAGTGGATTCTATGGAACATTTATTAAAGCAAGCTATTAAACTTAGAAACGAAAAGAAATATGCGCAGTCTAAAGAGATGCTTATAGGATTAACAAACTTTACAAAGGATGCAGAAGTACTGTATCAGTGTGCGTGGATACATGATGTAATGGGGCTAGAAACAGAAGCAGTTCCGTATTATGAGCAGGCAATCGCAAATGGACTTGATGGCGAATCCCTTTGCGGTGCTTATATTGGTCTAGGAAGTACATATCGTTGTATAGGGGAATATGAAAAGGCAATTACAGTATTAGAAGCTGGGGTGAAAAAATTCCCAGAGAACGATCCAATGAAAGTATTTTTATCATTAGCAAAATATAACGTAAACGATCACGAGTCAGCGATGAAATTATTACTTGAAACTGTCGTGAAAGTAGAGGAAGTAAAAGGATTTGAACGTGCCATTTCATTTTATAAAGACCACTTAAATGAGGTTTTTAAATAAAGGAGTGAACGTATGAATGTTACACTATCGCGAAGGCGAAAAGGTATTTGGATTGGACTCGTCTCTTTAATTATGCTATCAAACTATTTATTGTATGCTCTTCCAATTGTACCAGCTGCGCCGAAAGAAGTTGTGCTTGGGTCATTATTAGATTGCATGTTTGTCATTCCAATCATCACGTATTTCTTCATTATTCGAAAAAGATACTCGTTAACGTATATAGTTCCTGTTGTAATAGCTGGTTATATTTTTGCAAGATTTATTATTCCAAGTGACTATTTACAAGATTTTTCATACGTTTCTTATATTATAGTTGCAGGAGAAATTGCTTTTGTATGTTTAGAGTTATTCCTTCTATATAAAATTGTTAGAAAGCTTCCTACCATAATAAAAAAATATAAAGAATATAAAAGTGAGTACTCTTCATTTTCTTATGCAATTGATGCTGCGTTTGATGCTACTATGAAAAGAAATAAATTAATAGATATCATTGTAACGGAGTGTAAGTTAATCTATTATGCATTTTTATCGTGGCGTGAAAAAGTACCAGAAGGTGAATCCGTATACTCATATCACAAAAAGACTGGTGCAATAGGTGTATATATCATGATCATCCATGCGACCTTAATAGAAAGTATTGGTTTTCATTATTTGCTACACCAGTGGAATCCAGTAATAGCATGGATTTTACTTATTGTAAATGTAT
Source organism: Bacillus cereus group sp. BfR-BA-01524 (assembly GCF_022662595.1). Classification (NCBI taxonomy): domain Bacteria; kingdom Bacillati; phylum Bacillota; class Bacilli; order Caryophanales; family Bacillaceae; genus Bacillus; species Bacillus cereus group sp. BfR-BA-01524. Next base: position 21,816 of record NZ_JAKUDW010000061.1, read on the forward strand.
ACGCGATGATTTATTTTATAGCTGAAATACAAGCGATGCGTAAAAATCCACTTATCGTAACAGAAGAACAAGTAATCATTCAAATTGGATTAGGAAAGAAAATTGTTATACCATTTACACAAATTGATAATATTGCGTTCTACAAGGGTGATGAATTGCTAACGGCAAAAGAAGGGAAACAGGTATTGGATGCAACTGTTATGGAGTTCATAAAAGAACCTGCTACTTTTGAAATAACATTAAAAGAGCCAGTGAAAGCACAGTTGTTATATGGATTTTCTAAAACAGTAAGTCGTGTGCACTTAAATGTTGATGAAGAACGAAAATTTTATGATGCGGTTAAGGAAAAGTTAACACATGAGTAATAGTGCTGTTAGTTACATAAAAACAAATGAGCTTCCGTTAAAAGTGAAAAAATATGAAACATGGATAGTGAAAAACTCTTTCTAAATAAGAAGGAGTTTTTCTTGTGTACTTGTATAAATCATTATATAAAAAACTATATACTTCTTTATCGTTAGATAAATGGATATAATTGAGGATAGAACTAGTACAAGGGGAAATAAAATAATGAATAAGTTACTTACATCGAAAAGTGAAATTATAGAAAGAAAAATCCGGTATAACTCAACAATAGTAGATCACAATTGTTTATTACTTGAAAAGCAATCACAAAGTATCGTTTTATTTCACGAGGTGCAGTATTCATTTACAATGACTGCAAATGATACTAAGTTAACAATCCCAAAAGGGAGTTATACAATCGCATATTATTGGAAAGATCGTCCGTACAATTTATACGTATGGAGAGATATAAAAGGGAAGTATTTAGGTTCCTATTTTAATATCGTAAAAAATACACAAATAAAAGGCGAAGTGGTTTCCTTCGAAGATTTAATCATCGATATTATGGTACTTCCAAATGGAGAATACTTCATATTAGATGAGGATGAATTACCAGAACCATTAGGAAATTTCGAAGGTGGTTATGTGAAGAAAGCCCTTTATGGACTGAAAGAAATCATTCAAAAAAAGCTTCCACAAATAGTTTTGGAGACAGCCAGGGTGCAGAAGAACTAAAATTTAATTACATAAATATTTTGAATGGAAATGAGTAGTCTCAAGTTATATGGTCTAACTTTTTTGATAAATCTAAGGTTAGTAGCATATTTCTTGAGATTACTTTTTTTTGGTAGAAATTTTGTTGCTTAGTTATTAAATGGATTTAAAATTTATGAAATAATATTGACTGAATTAAGTTCAGTCGTTTATGATTGAATCAGATTCAGTCGTGGTGAAAACATTGTAGGAGATGACGTATGAAAAGAATATCAAAAGAACCAGATGTAAGACGCCAAGAGTTAATGGATATTGGTTTTGAACTATATATGAAAAATGGCATGAAAGGATTTGGCATAAAAGATGTTGTGAATCATGCAGGTGTAGCAACGGGCTTATTTTATTATTACTTCAAGTCTAAAGAGAATTTTGTTGATGAAGTTTTAAATGACTTTATTGTGAAAAATATGGAGTTAATTGAAGAAATACTTGTTTCAAATGAACGGTCTGTCATGCAAAAGATGAAAGATTCACTAGATTTATTTTGGACATTTATTGAAAAGTTAGCACCCTATAAAAATGTAAGTTCGTTTCAGACGGAACAACATTTTCAACTGGAACAGAAATTATTCGCACGTATGCAACCGTTAATTAGACAAGTAATTGAAGAGGGAGTAAACATAGGGGTTTTTTATACCGATAACTCATTATTAGCTTCTGGGTTTATTCTATACGGTCTTAGCAGTATTGCTCATTCAGAAGTAAAGTTGAATCTAGATACAAAACATGAAATGATTAATTTAGTATTAACTACACTACGATACAATCAAAAGGAAGGAGAAAGTTTATGAAAATTATTATCGATGGAAATAATATCTCACAAGAACAACTTATAAAATGGAAAAGAGAACGGATAAAAAAAGTATTATATACATTAGGACATAAAGAGCTTGAAATAAATGATACAGACGTCATGATAAAACAGCTAACGGAAATAAAGTTGCGATATACATACAATGAAATGTACGAAAAGTTGAAATCAAAACTTAGATTAAGTGCAATAGGTATGCGTATCTGTACTCTTTTATCTGGTGATAGACGAAAATTTTCAAAAACTAGTATTTATTTAGACGGGATTACAGCAGAAGTAGCTATACATGGAATTGATAGTTTGATGCTTGAACAATCACGTGAAAATAACAAAGTGAATTTATCTGCGTGTCCTGATCACTATGTACTAAGACCCTTTGGGGAAAATGAATTAGAGGTTATCGAAACTACTGGTAATTCTCCGTTTCCAGTTCAATTTTTCATTGTTTTTGGGGACGAAACCGGATTGAAAACACCGAGAGATAAATCTTATCAATACCAATCAACAGGTGTTGCACGTATGAAAGATGGTACTACTATTGGTGGAGTTCGACATCAATTTAAAGATACTGATACAGGGATAGAAGTAAGTCTAGTTGTTGAGTTCCCAGCCCTTTGTCCGAATAGCCTAATTAAATCCCATCAAATGCATTTAGCATGTGAGTTTTCTTATTGGTTACAGTGGATTAAAGATCAGAAAAAAATAGTAAGTAAATGATATCGTTCAAATAAACAACAGTAGAAATGTTCAAACGAATCATATGTATGTTTTGATAAAACCTAGTTGACTTATCGGAAATATTTGTATAATATGTACTTAATTCCATAACGTATTGCTGATTGGAGAAACCAAAGGCATTTTATCTGTTGATAAAATGCCTTTGGTTTTTTTATTGCACAAATACTGAATCTGTTCATTTATATGAATCATTTTAAGGAGGGGAAGAAATGACTGTTTCAATTGATGGGGTATCAAAATATTTTTTGAAACAAACTGGTACTGTTCAAGTATTAGAGAATATTAATTTTCAATTAGAGAAAGGGGATTTTGTTACAGTAATTGGTCCGAGTGGGTGTGGAAAAAGCACATTACTAAAAATTGTTGCAGGTCTAGATAATGATTTTGAAGGGGAAGTTGTTATTGACGGGGAGCCTATCTTAAAACCGAGTAAGAAACAAGGTTTTATTTTTCAAGAACATAGGCTTTTCCCGTGGTTAACGGTTGAAGAAAATATAGCGGCAGATTTGTCGTTAAAAGATAAGTATGTGAAAGATAAGGTGAGAGAATGGGTTGAAATCGTTCGGTTAGATGGCTTTGAAAAATCGTATCCGAAAGAAATTTCAGGCGGGATGTCACAACGTGTTGCGATAGCGAGAGCGTTATTAAGAGATCCGAATGTATTATTACTTGATGAACCTTTTGGAGCGCTGGATGCTTTTACTCGAAGTCATTTGCAAGAAGTATTGCTAAATATTTGGGAGCAGAAAAAAATAACAATGATATTCGTTACACATGATATAGACGAAGCGATATATCTTTCAAACCGAATCATCATTATGAATGCAAAACCAGGGAAAATACATAAAGTGATTGAAAATAATTTGCCTTATCCGCGAAATAAAACTTCTCAATCGTTCCAACAACTTCGAACGAAAGTATTACAGCAGTTTGAATATGGAGGATTGATTCAAACAAGTATATAGGAAAAGGATGATTTTATATGTATAAAAAATTTAAAGTTCTTTCTTTTGCTTTAGCTATATCAATGTTTTTATTAGGATGCGAAAAAAGTACAGCAAGTAGTAAGAAAGAAGATGTAACAATACAAATTGGTATACAGCAAGGATTAAGCCCGCTATTACTAGCAAAGAAAAAGGGATGGTTTGAAGAGGAGTTTAAAAAAGAAGGAGTTAAAGTGAAATGGACAGAGTTCCAAAGTGGACCTCCTTATTTTGAAGCAATCGCATCAAACCGGTTAGACTTTGGTGAAGTAGGGAATTCTCCAGTCATTTCAGCGCAAGCAGCAGGTATTGGATTTACCGAAATCGCCAATACAAGTTATGCGAGAAAAGGAACTGGAATTCTCGTTCAAAAAGATAGCAAGATTGCGAGTGTAAAGGATTTAAAAGGTAAAAAAATTGCAGTAGCAAAAGGAAGTAGTGCCTTTAATTTATTATATCGAGCGCTTGATAAAGAAGGTATTGATGCAAAAGATGTAAATGTCATTCAATTACAACCAGATGAAGCGCAGCCTGCATTCGAATCAGGATCAGTAGATGCATGGGCGATTTGGGACCCTTTCATATCATTACATACGTTAAATAAAGGTGCGAAGGTGATTGCAGACGGTGAAACATTAAATGTCTCTTCACCAGAATTTTTAATTACGAGGACAAAATTTGCGAAAGAACATCCCGAATTAGTTGAGAAATTCCTCAAAGTTTATGAGAAAGCACGTGTATGGCAAGAGGCTAACTTAGATGAAGCAATAAAAGTGTACACTTCTGTAAAAAAGATAGATGCAGAGATTGTAAAAGAAGTGTTTAATCACGACAAACCAATTTTAGTTCCGGTAACGAAGGAAATAATAGCAGAACAACAAAAGACAGCGGATTTTCAATATAAGCTCGGTTCTATAAAGAAAGAAATTAAGACGGAAAAAGTTGTAGATAATTCTTTCGTAGAAAAAGCATTGAAAGCGAAGTGAAAAGAGGTTTTGTAAAGTGGAAAATATGAAAGCTGTTATGAAACCAGCGAGTATAACGATTAAGAAAAATGGCATAAAGAAGGTACGAAAGTTAAATGTAAAAGTTTTAGTAAGGGCGATTACTATACCGGTTATTATATTAATAATTTGGCAGTTGGCTGGCGTATTCGGTCTTGTTTCTAAAACAGTTTTACCAACACCATTAGATATTTTTCTAGCTTTCCAAGAGCTTATTAAAACAGGAGAGTTATTCGGCCATTTAAGTATTAGTGTATTCAGGGCTGCGGCTGGTTTCTTTATTGGTGGGGGCTTAGGAATCATTTTAGGAACAATTGTTGGATTTTCAACGAGAAGTGAGCAATATTTAGACCCATCTGTGCAAATGTTAAGAACTGTACCTCATTTAGCTGTTGCGCCGCTTTTCGTATTATGGTTCGGTTTTGGTGAAACATCGAAAGTGTTATTAATTGCAGATGGTGCATTTTTTCCTTTATACGTAAACGCATTTTTAGGTATTAGAGGTGTGGATTCAAAGTTATTTGATGTTGCGAGAGTGTTAGAGTTTAGCAAAAGAAAACTAATTACGAAACTAATTTTACCATCTGCATTGCCTAACCTTTTACTAGGAGCAAGGTTATCGTTAGGTGTTGCATGGGTGAGTTTAGTAGTAGCAGAACTTATGGGATCTACAGAAGGTATTGGTTATATGATTATGGATGCAAGGCAATTTTCAAATACAGATATCGTATTTGTCGGCATAATTATCTTTGCATTTGTTGGGAAGTTTTCTGACTCTCTAGTACGTTTACTAGAAGTGAAGTTTTTAAGATGGCGAGATAATTTTAAAGGTGAGATAGGGAATTAACATATAAAGTGAAACTTTAATCAGTGGGGAGGGTCATCCCCCACTGATTATTAGCCCTCACCAATCGGACTTTTACGGGCGGTTGATACCTCAACTAACTTCTTTGCATTCGCTGAATTTTAAGGTGGGGATCTTACTGCCCGCAAATAGCGGGGTAAATTATTAGGGGTAATTTATATAGAATGTGTTAGTATACATTTCAAAATAAATAAGGGGTGTGTAAAGGTATGGAATTATTATGGTTTATTCCAGCTTATGGAGATGGTCGATATTTAGGAACGACAAAACGAGGAAGAGCAGCTGAATATGGTTATTATAAGCAAGTTGCTATGGCAGCTGATTATTTAGGATATACGGGTGTTTTACTTCCAACTGGTCAAGGATGTGAAGACCCTTGGGTGTTAGCTTCAGCTCTTGCTGCTGAAACAGAAAAACTAAAATTTTTAGTAGCAGTGAGACCAGGACTAATGTCACCTACAGTTGCAGCGAGGATGGCATCTACATTTGATAGAATTTCAGATGGGAGACTACTTATTAATGTAGTAGCTGGAGGAGATCCAGTTGAACTACAAGGAGATGGATTATATCTTGAGCATGATGAAAGATATGAAGCAGCGGATGAATTTTTAAAAGTTTGGAAATCGACATTGCAAGGTGAAACGATCTCTTTAGAAGGAAAACATATTAAAGTTACAGATAGTAAAGTTGTATTCCCACCTGTTCAAACGCCATATCCTCCTATATATTTCGGAGGATCATCAACTGCTGGAAAAGAAGTAGCAGCTGAGCATAGTGATGTATACTTAACGTGGGGAGAGCCGCCAGAGCAAGTGAAAGAGAAAATAGAAGAAGTAAGAAAACTTGCAGAAGAGAAGGGGCGTACAATACGATTTGGCATTAGATTACACGTAATTGTAAGAGAGACAGAAGAAGAAGCGTGGGAAGAGGCAGAACGTTTAATTCAATATGTGGATAATGAAACAATTGAGCTTGCTCAAAAGACATTTGCAAGATATGATTCGGTTGGTCAAAAGCGGATGACACATTTAAATAAAGGTACGAGAGAGTCGTTAGAGATAAGCCCTAATTTATGGGCTGGAATCGGACTTGTAAGAGGTGGGGCAGGTACTGCACTTGTAGGCAATCCACATACAGTAGCAGAAAGGATAAAAGAATATGAATCGTTAGGAATTGATACGTTTGTTTTATCAGGATATCCGCATTTAGAAGAAGCGTATGAGGTCGCAGAATTGTTATTCCCATTATTGAAAGACGAGAAGAAAGAAGAAAATAAAATTGTTGGTGAAATGATTGCTGATGCATATGCATTAAAAAAATAGTGAGAAATAAAGTTTCACCTATTTATTGCTTCATTTTGTTTACTGCCTGTTAATACGGGATAAAAAACCCGCAAGTTATTCGCTTGCGGGTTTTCATCGTAAATTATTAGAAAATATGGTAAAATTAAAGGGTAACTTAAGGTGCGGTTGGTTGTTCAATTATCACTTCTCCGAGTAGGAGGGGGGTGATAATACGTGAGTGAAATAGCGTTGCTACTGCAAGGTGGACTGTTTCTCGTTGCATTGTTAACGTTCGTCGTCGTTTTAATAGACAAGCTCAAAAAATAACAACCCACCTATGCTTATAGAATGTGGGTTGTTTTGTTTGTAAGAAACAAATAGGATAAATGAACAATCCAATCTGCTAAGTTACGTGGACTAGTGTGTAGCCGCACACTAGTCTTTTTTATTTATATACAATTTATAATTGGTTTATGTGATTGTATTGTTCTTTTCATACTCATTATAACACAGTGTCTTTTCATCAAGAAAGGAGACCGTATGTTCTGGTTTCTATTATATAGTAGGTGCTTTTTCTTTAAACAGCCCATCCATATACTGTTTTAAACTTTGGACATAAAATTTCTGCATACTCACATTATTTACACCGACAATTGGCGATGGAAGGTCAAATCTTTTTTCTGATAAATGAACGACAACATCAAAGATGTCAAACAAACGAATGAAGCAAAACAGGCCGTCTTTATCGCTAAGTAAAATAAAGTAATGATTTTCACTACTTGTATTTAGCGTATTCCATAAAGAACTTTTGCTTAAATCACGTACAATGCTTTTTTCTTTTAGTTCCACGAAATCTGCATTTGAGAGAATGGTAGAAATATCAATTGCATCTTGATCTTCAAAGTAGCCATCAACTGCTTGTACAGCGAATGTATAAGCCATTTTTAATACACTCATTTTATATTTACGGTTATCTAATAGTAATTCACGTTGAATAGAACTCGCTACTTTCGTTACACGTTCCTCTTTCCAAATTTCATTATGTAAGGAAATATCGTGTTTTTTACATAGTTTCATAATTAATGCATTAGAATAAAGAATCTCGTCGCTTACTTCGACAACATCAGTCTCAGCAGCCGCAAGTTCCTCACCGTGCTCATTCGTATAGAGTGGAGAATCAATTTGTCTTTTCATTTGTTCAATCTTAAATTGACTCAATTTATGCCTAATTAAAGGACGATCAATATTTGTTGTCATTTGTTCATGACAAGTATCACAAATTGAGTTTGTGAAATAATATCCACATAATATTTCTGGAATGACATATTGTTCACTAAGTTCTTTCGTATCTTTTCTGCAAATGATGCATTGTGTCATTTTTATCACCTTTACCTGCAAATTTGTATGTAATCTCATTGTAGTGTATTTATCGGTATTTTGGAATATTGTAAAGGAAAATATTATGTGAAATTCATGCTTATTTTGGTACAATGAAGAGAAGTGCTAGTTTAAAGGAGGCCGTTTTTTTGAAATCAAAAGTGCACTTTTGGACATTAGAAGTGCTAATGGTTGTAGGAATCATATTTATTTGCACAAAAATATCATTTTTATTTCAACCGATTGGTATCTTCATATCAACATTGTTTTTCCCAATCTTAATCGCGCTTTTTTTATACTTCATATTTAATCCTGTATTAATCTTTTTGGAGAATAAAAAAGTACCTAGAAATTTAGCGATATTACTGTTATATCTTTTTATCATAACATTAACTGCGGTTGGCGTTGGAGTAGTTGTTCCTACGATTTCACAACAGCTAATGGACTTAGTAAAAAATATGCCAGGCTACATAAAAGAGGGAAAAGTATACATACAAGAATTATCACATCATAGGTTGTTTGAATGGTTATCTACACAAAACTACGTTTCCATTGAAACAATTGAAAAAAATGCGATTGAATACTTAAAAGATATACCAAATACAATTACGTCGAGTGCAACGGCTTTATTTGGTATTATCACGAACGTTGCATTAGTTGTATTTACTGTACCGTTCATTTTATTTTACATGTTTAAAGATGGACATGCCTTTCCAGGAAAAGCGGTAAGTTTATTACCCGAGTCTTACCGTGAAGAGGGGCTTCGTATCATTAAGGAAACGAACGAAACATTATCTGCATATATTCAAGGGCAAGCGCTCGTTTGTATATTTGTAGGTGCGTTTACTTTTATCGGTTATTTAATTATCGATTTACCGTACGCTTTCGTTTTAGGAATTATTGCAGCATTTACAAACATCATTCCTAACTTAGGGCCATTTATTGGGGCAGCACCAGCTGTTATTGTAGGACTGTTCGTATCTCCGATGCAAGCATTATACGTAATTATTATCGTAACAATTGTACAACAGTTTGAAAGTAATATTATTTCACCACGTATTATGAGCTCGAAATTAAATATTCACCCATTAACAATTATTATTCTAATTTTAGGGGTAGGTAACTTTGCTGGAATCATCGGAATGATTTTAGCAGTACCAGTTTATGCAGTAACAAAAACTGTTGTTTCGAACTTAGTGAGATTGTTTAAGACAAAGAGAAGTAATCGGAAATAGTGAAACCTGAGAAAGATACACCGCTTTTTAAGTGGTGTATCTTTTGTTTATAAATAAATAATTAAAAGCGGGTTGATTTGATTTTATTATATATTTTTTATACATCAAATTCAGTGATAAACTTGTGTGATATAAGCTCTATAAAACTATGTGGAATCCCTCTGAACTATCCAAATCATTTCCTTACAGCGTGCTATCAACATCATAATCGACTCCTTTCAATTCTATATAGTTAAACGATTAAAGGTGAGTGTAGTATTTGCTTCTACGATCTCGAATTTCATCAATAACTTGTTTATATTGTCTTTCTTGTTTTAATTCATTTTGAGATATTGTTTCTTTTTGAATCGTAATCGTTAAAAAGAA